>PFIF01000237.1:0-3917 GCA_002782605.1 Deltaproteobacteria bacterium CG_4_8_14_3_um_filter_43_13
CGGAAGTTTTTCAATATGTATGTTGATCGCTCATTCAATAAACCTCACCATGGGTTCCTATCACTAACAGAAAAATATCATCAACTTTATCTTTTTCCGCCTTCACAAAATCGAATACGATGCGCAAATCGTAACCCGCGCTGCATGCCCACGAGCCTGAAAGTTTTCCCTTAAGCTTGTGAGTCTCAAGTTGAGGTGCAAACGGATTAACAAGCAAAAGCTCTAAGGCTTCTGCTATATCGCTATGCAGGTCCGGCCGTTTCCGCATCCACCCTTTGAAGAATCTTGTAAATGCATTACTCCATATCAGTTTTCTCATTGGGTAATCTCAAGCATAAGGTCATCAACTGTGCCCCGCCTGACTTCGCCACGGGCATACTCTTCACGCGCTTCCTTAACAGTTTGTGCAAGCCGTTCTCTCCTGTCTTCTGTTAACCGACGTTTGACAATTTCGATAATCGATTCTTTTTGCTCTTCGGGGAAAGATTCTATAATTTCCAAAGCTTCATCAAAAGTTCCAGTTTTCATAAAGTTTTACCTCCTTTCAAAGGGTTGGGTCCTGTTTAACCGGGGTCGATCCCATTTCTGGGGGGTCAGACCTCAGCAAGTCACTGAAATAATTACAAAAGAACCCAAAATCGTGCCATTTTTGACCCTTAGAATCCCCCTTTTTGGGGCAAAAAGGGGCTTTTAAGAAAAAGGGATGTCAGTATCTCCAAGGAAAACGATTCTCCGCAATTTCGTAGGGTTGTGGCGGATCGTGGAGTACATATTGCTCTTGCCTCCCTTCGGCGTTGCGGCTCAGAAATAAGACACCCAGCTTTTCTTTTATCTTTTCCACGAATTCCTTGCTTCCCACTGCGATGCTCTCCGTCCATTTGATATCACGAGGTTTATTTTCCCGCTCCAGGGCTTCAGCTACCCGATCTTGGGCAAACATGTTGATGGCACAACGAATTTGATCCGCCGCACGTCGCATTCTATACAGAGACAATGATTCTTTTTGAATGATTTCTAAGACGTCTGGCTTTGAGATGTAATAATCCAGTACATTAAAGAAATGGGCAAGAAATGTTCGCTGATAAAATATTTGTGCGCTTCCCTGTTGATCACTAATGCGGTAATTATGAAGCGGCTCATCGATCACACCAATAGGACCAATCTTCGCCATTCTTAAATACAAGTCAATATCTGACGCAGTTGCATATTTCTCCCAATTAAATACTCCAACACGGTCAATGATTTCTCGCTTTGACATCATGGTTGGAACAACCACAAAGGTACTATACTTAAGCGTATAATTCAAAAATTCTGCATAATGAAATATCTCTTTACCTCTTAACTCTTGAGGCAGTGTCATGTTTCCCATTTTTATAGGTCGATCACATCCATCGATCGTTTGCGTCATCGCAAACACAGCACTTGCATCAGGATATTTAAGCAAAAACTCAACTTGCCGGCTGACCATCGTCGGTGTGTACAAGTCATCAGCGTGATATAGCGCAATGAACGGCCCTTCAGCTAAAGTTAAAATATGATTCCAGTTGCTTTCCCCCCATTTTTCTAATTTAGGATTAAAATGATATTTTACTCCCTGCTCGGCATACCCCTGTACAATCTTTGCGGTATCATCATCTGAACAATTATCAGATACAATGATTTCAAAATTTGGATAATCTTGATTCAGGAGAGAATCTAAAGTTCTCTGGATGGTCCGTGCGCCATTGCGAACCGGGACACAGATAGTAACTTTTGGTAACTGGCCATTGATGGCCTTTAGAGATATTGACTTTATTTCATCCATGACAGTGTCCGTTGAATAGCTTTGTCAATATCCGTATGGATATTCATACCCAATTCTGACCGTCCGCGGCTTATGTCGGGAACATAACGAGCCGGTTTTGATTTTATATTGGGTTTCGACATAACTATCACTTCTACTGAAGCATCCAGAGAAGAAATAACCTTATTGGCCAATTCCAATATTGAAATCGATTCATCCGATCCCACATTATAAATCCGCCCAGCAGAACTTTGAAGCAAAATTTTCCATAACATTGCCGTCATATCTGCTGCATAGCAATATGATCGCACCGTTGTCCCGTCGCCTTGGATCGTTAAAGGTCTTCCCTGCAGGCCATCACGTATAAAATCTGTTATTGCAAATCCGGCATTCAGGTCTTGGTAAGGTCCAACGAAAGTAAAGGGGCGCGCCATATGGATAGGAAGACCATGCCTTTGATGATATAGGGTGCAAAGCATTTCTGCATATCGTTTGGCTTCGCCATACGCCGACCGGATATTTGTAACATCTGGAGCGCCAAGATAATCTTCAGGAATTCTCTCCAAATCAGGCGGTTGCACCCCATATACCGCCCCGGAACTGACAAATAAAAACCCTTCAACATTTTTTTGTGTGGCCAGTTCTAATACTCGGCGCGTTCCCCTGACTATGGTTTCTGCAACGCCAAGTGAATCATTAATTAAAGCTCTTGGTTCCCCCGGGGCCGCTGCGTGAATTATAAAGTTACACTCATCATCTGGATACTTAAAATCGGCTATGTCTCCCGATAACAAGACTATTTCTGGATTTGAGGCCAGATGGGGCGCCTTACGGGCAAATGCCTCAGAGTTTCGGGTTGGAACATAAACTTTACATGGTTGATTGCAATCTCTATTTAACCAAGAGATCGTTTCCAAGAGCCACGTACCGATGAAACCCGTTCCGCCAGTAATCAATACTCGCTTGCCTTGTAAGCGTTCAAGATCTTTTCCGACTATCTTAAAGACAAATTCAATATCTTCCTGAATAATTGGATGAGTCAAACTGCTCACCAGACTTTACAGGAAACATTGTTTGAATTCTCGGGGCGCAGGCCTTGTTGAATAATAGCGTCTTTTATGGTCATAAAGCGCTGACTACAGGCGCGGGAAAAGCTTATTCTACGCACCCAATACATCCCGTGCCACCAGACCTTTGTTGACAAGGGTTGTTTTCACGAGCAGAGGCGAGACCTCAAAATGGGCCGCCGCATTCTCTATGAGGTCTTCATTCGGCTGATCATTATCAAAAAAACCAATAAGTTCATCGAATGGGCAAAGGAGTTCCTGGGCAAAAGCCCGTTGAAACTTCTGCCTAAATGTAGCGGCTTCAGTGGCAGGCAAAAGCCGGTCAGTAAAATCGGCATAAAGATGATCAGCTAACAACCGCGCAAGGGCAAAACGACGTCCCGTCGGCAGTCGCTTGTTGAGGAAAACGTTAATCCGGGAGGTGTTATCGTTTATTCGGTAACCAGCAGCTATGGGCAGCGGTAATATTCCAGTCGTCTGTTCAGCCAGCTCCTTTACAGGTACGGCCAAGAGTTCGGAAAAGCGGGTGTTAGGGAGCGGCCCCGGTTCAAGTCGCCACTGCTTGCGGGCCGTTCTGGCCGCCTGCTCGGCCCGCTGCCAGGGAAGCTGCTGCGTATCGATCATTCTGATATGTTGACGAAGCGCCTCACCATCGGGTATTTCAGCCGGTAAAGATTTTGCTTTTGCTTCTACTGTCAGCATCTCTAGATATTCCAGCACCTTTGAGCGACCAGCCGAAGCCACCTCTTCAACCGCCGCTAGCCCCGCGATGGCATCAAACGACCGGAGACTTTCAATCAATCCGTCCGGCGCTTCATCAGGATCATAACCCAGAATGGCCTCACGCTTCCGCCTGACATTTAGTGTTGGATCACGCCGTTCGGAATCTAATTCACCCCACAGGGCTGAGAGCGGATTTTCCCTAAATGACTGGACGGAAAGCCTCTCAAGAACTGCAGCAACAAAAGCGTCGACCTCACGTTCGAACTCTTCTGCACCGACGAAAAGATCCAAAGTTCTCAAATAACGCACAGGATCACCCGCCCAGCCCGATGTGGGACGGGCAC
>PFIF01000237.1:3943-4802 GCA_002782605.1 Deltaproteobacteria bacterium CG_4_8_14_3_um_filter_43_13
CAAAATGTTAGATCCGGCCATGCGTACCCGCCACCGGCACCCCCTACTTTGTGGCTCATTTTCCAGGCCGAAGATGATACTTGCGTTTCCCATCGTAGACGCCACCAGTTGGCCACCAACCAAAGCGCAAAATGATAAACGGAGACACGCACACGATCGCGAACAGTTTTGGCCATAAGGTCATCCACTTCAGTCACAACCTGCCCATCAATAACGATCTTCAACTCCGCAAAGGTCGCCCGCTCCCAAATATCACCGTGCTCACGGGGAAGCCATTCGAAGGATATCAAGAAACTATTGTTGTTCATGATTTTCTCCATCGTTCCAATACAATCTCACGGAACGGGTCCGTCTCCGACATCGGATAACCATGATAAATACCAAGATTTTTATTTTCCAACTGGGCTTCCAGAGGGTCGCCAGCATCTGTAACCGCCCACACGTTCTGAGGATAATCACCACGTATCTGCTCGCTCACCAATCCTTTAACAATACCAGATTTCAGGAGCCTTTCGGCCTCTCCCCGAGAAAAGATACTAACAGCATCACATAGTGTCTTATCTGGCCGCGGCGCTGCGGTCGGAGACAAGCCAAAATCTCCCGGATTGCGTTTATGTTCCGGATTGCCGCCATATACCACTCGTTGGTTAAGCCTTTCTCGCATCTCCGAATCAACGCTATCTCTGATCCTGCGATTTGGGTTAAATTTTCTGCGCATTATGGCCTCCCCGGAGTAATTAACTTTATTTCCCAATTATATTATTTTTTGGATTATACTCCTGAATAAGTTCACCTTCAGGGAATAGAGGGACACTTCCCATATTTATTCCACTTTCTCCTTTTTAGGACGGCCCACCTT
>PFIF01000247.1:0-4840 GCA_002782605.1 Deltaproteobacteria bacterium CG_4_8_14_3_um_filter_43_13
GCAGCTTCCAAGAGGTAGATATGTTTGTTCGACACCGGTGCAAGGATTTTGATATGGCTGACACCGACGTGCCAGGCGAAGGGGTAGTTACCGGCTTTGGAACTGTGAATGGTAGAAGGGTCTTTGCATTCTCTCAGGATTTCACCTCTGTTGGGGGAACTCTGGGTGAATACCACGGCAAGAAGATAGTCAAGGTAATGGACTTAGCGCTCAAAGCCGGATTACCAATAGTTGGTTTCAACGACTCAGGTGGAGCCCGAATACAAGAAGGGGTTGATGCCCTTAGCAGTTATGGTGAGATATTCTATCGTAATTCTTGCGCCTCTGGAGTTATCCCCCAGATATCAGCTATTATGGGCCCTACTGCTGGAGGAGCTGTCTATTCCCCTGCAATGACGGACTGGGTATTTATGACTAAAAAGAGCAGTTATATGTTCATTACCGGACCGGATGTCATCAAAACCGTTACAGGCGAAGAGGTTACATTTGAAGAGTTGGGTGGGGCTATGACCCATAATGCCAAAAGTGGTGTTGCCCATTTTGCCTGTGAGAGTGATGCTGAAGCTATAGAAAAGATAAAAGAACTGTTGACCTATCTTCCCCCGAACAACATGGAAGACCCGCCATTCATAGAATCCAAAGACGATCCTGAACGGATTTCACCAGAACTAGACACAATAATCCCTGACAACCCCAGGCAGGTGTATGATATAAAAGGAGTAATCAGCGCCATAGTTGATGACGGTAAGTTCTTTGAACCCCATGAACACTATGCTAAAAATATCATTATATGCTTTGCCCGTCTTAATGGAAGGGTTATTGGCATCATTGCCAATCAGCCCAATTTTTTGGCCGGGTGTCTCGATGTCAATGCCTCAGATAAGGCAACAAGATTCATTCGTTTCTGCGATGCCTTCAACATTCCCTTACTGACTATCGTCGATGTCCCCGGCTACCTACCTGGAACATCCCAGGAATGGAGCGGTATAATCAGACACGGTGCAAAGCTTCTATGGTGTTATTCCGAAGCGACTGTGCCAAAGATTACCCTGATTATCCGCAAGGATTATGGAGGGGCGTATCTGGCAATGTGTGGTCGACATCTGGGAGGAGACTACGTATTGGCCTGGCCTACTGCGGAGATAGCCGTAATGGGTGCTGAAGGGGCAGCGAATATTATCCACAGGAAGGAGATAAAAGAGGCAGCAGATCCAAAGGCAAAGTTAGGGGAAAAGATTCAAGAATACCGTAACCTTTTTGCCAATCCCTATATCGCGGCTGCAAGGGGTTACATTGATGCAGTCATTGTCCCTAGCGAATCGCGCCTAAAGATAATCAGTGCACTGGAGGCATTGTCCACCAAGAGAGAGACCCGTCCGCCGAAGAAGCACGGTAATATTCCTTTATAAATCGTTGCCCGTTCGCCGTTGTCCGTTAAACCTTGAACAGTGAACTATGATTCAGACAGTAGACCATAGACATCAGACATTAGACTTAGGGGAAGGGAAGGAATTGGAATACTTAGACACCAATAGATATGAAGGATTATGGGCAAAGGCTCAAGAAGGTTTGAGAATACTCCAAGGGTTAATTTCCTATATAGAAAAGTCTCGTGTCTAAAGTCTGAAGTCCAGTGTCTGAATTGCAGAAGGAGATAACTCTGATGGAAATTGAAAAAAGAAAGATGGCAGCTATTTCAGCGGCCGTATCAGCTTATCGAAAGGAGGAAAAAGAGACTTCTGCTATAGAGTCCCCGACCACCTCTTTTCAAGTTTTATCTAACGTGTGGGGGCTATCTGGCCGACAGGCGATAATGCATATGAGGAACTTACTCCAGTGTAGAATATTCCATAAATAGAGGCTGTTTTTTCACTTACACTATCTGCAGAATCTAGATAAAGGAGGGTATTCCTTCCGATTCTGGTAAATCTAAGAAGGAGATGAGATATATGCCAACAAAAGGAAAAAAAGAGAGAAAGAATCCAGTTAAGATTGCAGATACTACTTTTAGAGATGGTCACCAATCCAGTTTAGCCACTCGAATGAGAACAGAAGACATGCTGCCAATAGCAGAAGAGATGGATAAGGCGGGCTTTTTTTCCCTGGAGGTCTGGGGGGGAGCAACCTTTGATGTATGTACCCGATTTCTGAATGAAGATCCATGGGAAAGGGTACGAATATTGAAAAGGCATATGCCTAATACCCCATTACAAATGCTTTTAAGGGGACAGAACCTGGTAGGGTACCGTAATTACGCAGATGACGTGGTTACTGCCTTTGTCCACAAGTCTGCTGAAGTTGGAATCGATATCTTCAGGGTATTTGATGCATTAAACGATGAACGGAATTTTGAAACATCCTTCGCAGCCATTAAGGAGTGTAAGAAACATATTCAGGCTACTATCTGCTACTCTCTAACAGAAAGAAGACTGGGAGGGCCTGTCTTCAATATCGAGTATTTTGTTAGCAAAGCAAAGACCCTGCAGGATATGGGGGCTGATACCCTTTGCATAAAAGATATGGCAGGGTTAATCTCCCCATATGATGCCTATGAATTGATAAAGGCACTCAAGGAGAATATAGACATCCCCCTCCACCTCCATACACATTATACAAGCGGTATGGCATCTATGGCATATCTGAATGCCATTGAGGCCGGGGTGGATATCGTAGACTGCTCTCTAGCCCCGTTTGCCTTAAGATCTTCTCAACCTGCGGTTGAACCTATAGTAGTGGCCCTCCAAGGTACTCCCAGAGATAGTGGCCTGGATCTAACCCATCTCTTCAAAATGGGGCAGCACATTGAATCCATCGCCCCCAAGTACAGAGGCTTTCTTGACCTCACCAAGATGTCAGTTATAGACACGGGGGTACTCTTACATCAAGTACCGGGCGGCATGACAACAAATCTGGTATCACAACTAAAACAGGCCGAAGCCCTGGATAGAATCGATGAGGTTTATGAGGAATTACCGAGAACGAGAAAAGACATGGGATACCCGCCTCTGGTTACCCCTACCAGTCAGATTGTTGGTATCCAGGCCGTTCAGAATGTGCTCTTTGGCCGCTACAAGATGATTTCTCGGGAGGTAAAGGATTATGCCTACGGCCTCTATGGCAAGACTCCTGTGCCCATGGATAAAAAGGTGCAGAAGCTGATCCTAAAGGGTTATGAAAGGGGAGAAAAGCCCATAACCTGTAGGGCAGCAGATATTCTTGAACCAGAGCTTGAAAAGGCTAAAGAGGCAACCAAAGGTATTGCGAAAGACACAGGAGATGTTTTGATTTATGCCCTTTACCCAACCACTGGCATGAGGTTCTTAAGATGGAAGTACGGACTGGAAGAACCGCCTCCAGAGGTAAAACCCAAAACATTGGAAGATGTCAAGAGGGAAGATGAACTTATTGTAAAGGCAAGGGCAGGTAAACTCGTTGAAAAGACAGAGAAGGCCGTTCCTGAAAAGGGGCATGGATTGCGGACTTTCAACGTCTTTGTAGAGGATGAATACTATGAAGTACAGGTAGAGGAGGTTGGTGGCTCTCCTGTTGTTACTGCTTATTCGCCGTCTCCCTCAAAAAAGGCGGTTGTACCGCCAAAACCAGAAAAGAAAGAAGAGACTCCAAAGACACCCACAGCTCTTGCTGAAGGTGAAACCGCCATTGTTGCCCCTATGCCAGGAATGGTAATACAGTATAAAATTGATGTAGGGGATAAGGTGAAGATCGGAGACTTGGTGGTTCTCTTTGAGGCAATGAAGATGGAGAATGCGCTAACATCACCGGTGAACGGAACTGTCAAGTCAATAAACTTCAAAAAGGGAGATACTGTAAATAAGAATCAAATCCTTGCGGTGATTGGATAGATCGTTATTCGGAAGTCGCAAGTCGTAAATAGAATAAAGAATAAAACCCATTTACCGGTTCACGGATTCCCGGACGGATTCCGGCAGGATTGTCGAACGGTCTTTGTCCCCCTTGGATGACCGAACAAAAATCAGCCCTGATCCAAAATCGATATTCTTGACCCGCAGACGAGCCAACTCCATAAGGCGAAGGTCTGCCCCGTACAGTATCTGCACAATCAAAAGCTGCTTTTCTTACATACATGAGCATCAAGAACTTCCAGATATTTCAGTGCACGGTATATACGAATTCTGTATAATATGATATTATGAATCATTTACGGCAGTTAAGGGGATTTTTCTTCAAAAATTATTTGTTCCTTTGTTTAAAATATAGTATCGTTAAACACAAATTGAAGGGATAAACCGATCCAGTATAATAATTGTTATGGCATAATAAAAAAGGTAGGTGATAAAAATGAAGGAAAAATTAACAGCAATATTTCAAAAATCGCCATATGGATATATTGGTTTTGTGAAAGAACTTCCCGGAGCGAATACACAAGGCACAACTCTTGAAGAGACAAGAAAGAATTTAATTGAGGCCGTTCAGCTTATTTTAGATGCTAACAGGCAACTTTTTGAAGAAGAATTTAAAGGCATTGAAATTATAAAGGAAGAGTTTGGAGCATTAACGGTTTGAAACGAAAAGATTTAATCCGATATCTTGAGTCAAATGAATGCGAATTCCTACGAGAAGGTGCCAATCATACGGTATATGTGAATCGAAAGAAAAGGAAGGCGAGCACCGTCCCCCGTCATAGAGAGGTTGATGAGTATCTTGTCATAAAAATATGTAAAGACCTTGGAATACCGAAGCCATAACAAGTCGCTAAGAGGATGCGGTCTAACGACCGCACCTCTTAGCTCTGCCGTTCTCCCCTCGCTCCGCTCGGGGAGAATGCGGCAGTTGAGCAGCGAACTCCTGAACCTCCCCT
>PFIF01000247.1:4881-8447 GCA_002782605.1 Deltaproteobacteria bacterium CG_4_8_14_3_um_filter_43_13
GAAAAGTCATTTTTCAAAAATTAGCTATCAATAAAATCAAATACTTATAGACTATGATTAAAAAAGTTGTCCGTAAAAGCAAACTTCATGCTCTCCAATCTGCGAAGGATGATCTTTCATACTGGTTGAGCCGTCCTGCGGAAGAACGCGTTGCAACTGTCGATTATCTGAGAAAGCGATATTATGGAAGTACAGAAAGACTTCAAAGAGTTGCTCGAGTTATTCAACGGACATAATGTAGAATACATGATTGTTGGGGCTTATGCCCTTGCATATCACGGAGCACCACGATTTACCGGTGATATTGATATACTTGTTCATCCTTCACCTGAGAACGCACAGAAAATCTTATCTGCCTTGGCTGATTTTGGTTTCGGCTCTCTGAATCTGAAAATTGAGGACTTTAAGAATCCTAATTCTGTGGTTCAGCTTGGTGTTCCTCCTGTCCGTATTGACATCATCACTTCAATAACAGCAGTTGATTGGGAAGAAGCAGATAAGGGAAAGAGAAAAGGTCTGTATGGCGATGTTCCTGTATACTTCTTAGGCAGAGAACAATACATAGCCAATAAACGGGCAGTCGGCAGGAAAAAAGATCTAGCAGACCTAGAATCTCTTGGCGAAGAATAATCTGAGTTTTTCAGGGTGGATTGCTAAGCAAGTTGTGGAATTCCCGAGGTGTTTATGTCAGAGGCTCGAACCAGGTTTGCACCAAGCCCTACAGGTTATCTGCATATCGGCGGTGCAAGAACAGCCCTTTTTAACTGGCTGTTTGCCCGACATTTCCGGGGTAAATTCATCCTGAGGATAGAAGACACTGATCGGGCCCGCTCGACTGAAGAATCAATCCAGGCTATCTATGACGGAATGGAATGGCTGGGGTTGGATTGGGATGAAGGCCCTTATTTACAGACAGAACGTTTCAGTATTTACGGGGAATATATTGAAAAACTGATTAAAAAAGGGAGGGCATATTACTGCTGCTGTACACCCCAGGAGCTTGAGGAAAAGAGGAAACTGGCTCTGGCAGAAGGCAGAAAGCCCAAATATGATGGAAAATGCCGGGAGTTGGATAAGCCTGAATCAGGAGAACCCCATGTTATCAGATTCAAGGCCCCGGGAGAAGGAACAACCGTAGTCAATGATGCGATAAAAGGTGAAGTAAGGTTTGAAAACTCAGAACTGGACGACCTTATCATTCAGAGATCCGATGGATACCCAACCTATAATTTCACTGTAGTGGTAGATGACATAACTATGGGGATTACCCATGTCATAAGGGGAGACGACCATCTCAACAATACCCCTAAACAGATCTTATTGTATCAGGCACTTGATTCTCCTATGCCCCAATTCGCCCATGTCCCTCTGATATTGGGAACCGACAAAACGCGTTTGAGTAAACGGCACGGAGCCACGTCAGTTATGGCTTACAAAGAGTTAGGGTATCTCCCTCAGGCTGTAATGAACTACCTGGTCAGGTTGGGCTGGTCACATGGGGACCAGGAGATACTCTCCAGAGACGAATTAATAGAGAAATTCTCTCTGGATAATGTAGGGAAATCTGCCGGGGTATTTAACCCTGAAAAGCTATTATGGCTCAATGCCCATTACATAAAAGAGGAGAATCCTGAAAGCCTGGCAGGGTTATTGATTCCTTTTATAAAAAAAATAGGCTACACAGTCGAAAATAACGAAGTTTTGCAAAAGATAACCCTTGCCTTCAAAGAAAGAAGTAAGACATTGGTTGAAATGGCAGAATCTTCGGAGTTCTTCTTGAAAGAAGAGATTGAGTACGATAGAAAAGCGGCTGAAAAGTTCTTACAGCCCGATACAGTAGAGATATTTCAGATTCTGATTAATAGGTTTGACCAATTACAGACCTTCAACCAGCAAACAATTGAAGGGGTATTTAAAGAAGTGTCCTCTGAAAAAGACATGAAGCTTGGAAAAATCGCCCAGCCCGTAAGGGTTTCCCTGACCGGATCAACTGTGAGTCCGGGGATATACGAGGTAGTCGAGATACTGGGGAAGAAAAAGGTTATAGACAGGCTTAAAAAGGCAGTAGAATTTATAGCTTCGCAATACTTTCTTAAATATTCAGTAACATTGGATTAACCCTGCCAACATTTCCTGCAACATTGCAATACTTTATTTTCTGAGTTTAAGCTGATATATTCCGTGGATATGACCGATCATCAACTGAGGTAAGCTTATGCTCTATGGAAAATACCTTTTTTCCAGTGTCTTCGAGGATGATGCCATCCTTCCCCCTTACAAAGGATCCACATTTCGTGGCGTTTTCGGGATAGCCCTAAAAAAGGTCGTCTGCGCTCTGAGAAAACAGGATTGCAAAGATTGCCTCTTGCGGGAAAAATGCGTTTACTCTTTCGTCTTTGAAACACCTGTCATAAGAGATGAAGGACATAAAAGGATCGCTGCGCCACCCCATCCGTATGTCATCGAGCCTCCAGATAACGACAGAACCCATTTTAAAAAAGAAGAGCCTTTTGATTTTGCCCTAATCCTTTTTGGCCGTGCAAACGAGTTCCTCCCCTACTTTGTTTATGCCTTCGAGCAGATGGGCAGACTCGGTATTGGCAAGAGGATTGAGGGGAAAAGGGCACGGTTTCTCCTGAAAAAGGTCACATCCAATGGCAAACTCACATATTCAGGAGAAACAGGGAAGATCACCACAGATAAATTAGTCGAAGACCTTCAAATCGAAGACTTCATGACCGATGATCTGGCAAATGCACACCGTATAGACATATCTCTCAAAACACCCCTCCGTCTCAAATTCCAGAACAGACTTGAGGCAGGCCTCCCTTTTCATATCCTCATCCGGGCTATGCTGCGGAGGGCATCGTCCCTTCAGAATTACTATGGAAACGGAGAACCCCCTCTTGATTACAGAGGCATTGTTGATAGGGCAAAGGCCGTTGAGACCGCAGATTCGTCCCTGAGATGGTTTGACTGGGAGCGGTATTCCAATAAGCAGGATCAATCCATGCTCATGGGCGGTATTATTGGTGAGGTGAGTTATTCAGGAGACCTCACCGAATTTCTGCCCCTTGTCAGATTCTGTGAGAAGGTGCATATAGGGAAACAGACCTCGTTCGGCTTGGGAAAAATTGAAATTACAGGGATGTGCTAATGAAGAATATACTCTTAGCCGTAGTTGGTTTGAGTCCTCAGGTAATTACCGAGACTCTCTTTGCCATCCATCAACAAAGAAGAAGGGTCGATGCTGTCCATGTGATTACAACCAGACAGGGCAAAGAAAAAATCAACGCCGATCTTTTATCCCCCAGGGACGGAAGATACTATCAGTACCTTAAAGAATACAATATAAATCCTGCATCGATAGATTTCGGCTTTGATAATGTTCATACCATAAGAAACCACAACGGGATAGAGATAGACGACATCACTGATGAAGAAGAAAATGAATGGCTTCTCAAGAAATGCATGGAATTGACTTTCAGATTTACAAACGATCAAAACACCTCTGTCTTCTTTTCCATAGCAGGAGGCAGAAAGACCATGAGCGCCTGCCTTATGCT
>PFIF01000039.1 GCA_002782605.1 Deltaproteobacteria bacterium CG_4_8_14_3_um_filter_43_13
GATATGAGCGATCCCCCTCCTGACTATATTCTGAGGCAGATCGGAATCTATCCTCTCATTATCAAACCATATCTCACCATTACCTGGAGATTTAAACCCCGATATAGTCCTCAACAGTGTGCTTTTCCCTGCTCCATTTGACCCTATAACTGCAACAATTTCACCATGCCTCACCTCTATAGAAAGGCATTTTACGACCTTTACCTTTCCATAGGATATACTTACGTTTTCTATCTTAAGCAGAGTTTTATCCTTCACCAAGGTAGGCTGTAATAACATCTCTATCTCTCTTTACTTCCTCAGGTGAGCCTTCAGTTAATTTTTTGCCATGGTTCATAACTACTATCCGATGGCAAAGATTCATGACGGCCTTCATGTTATGCTCCACCAGGAGGATCGTGATCCCTTTCTCCACCAACTCTTCTAACCGAGCCATCAAGACGTTGATCTCTTCCATGTTCATGCCTGTGAAAGGCTCGTCTAGCAATATAAGTTCAGGACCGGCTGCCAACGCCATAGCAATGCTAAGACACCTCTGAGATCCTACGGGGAGATTCCCTGCCGGCTCATTCACCGCATCAGACAACCCCATAAAGTCAATTGTATCCAAAGCCTCCTTCAATATGTCTCCATCTGTTCCGTAGATGGACGAACTACAGAGGAGTTTCTTGAAAAAATTCATTTGGGACTTCAAATGGCAGCCGATAAGGACATTTTGCACAACACTCAAGTCGGTAAATAGGTTTGTCAACTGAAAGGTTCGAACTATACCCTTTCTTGCTATCTTGTGAGGTTTCAAGGAACAAAGCTCTTCCCCTTTGAATCTTATGCTTCCTTTCCCAGGCTGGAGGACTCCGCTTATAAGGTTGAAAACAGTGGTCTTACCTGCACCGTTTGGGCCTATTAGCCCTATTATTTCGCCTGATTGAACGGAGAAACTCAAGTGGTTAACAGCCGTTAAGCCTCCAAAGTGTTTTGTAAGATTTTCAACCTCCAGGAGGGTCATCCCTTCGTCCTTTCTCCTAGCAAAACCTTCTTTATGTCCTTTAGCCTTTGCCCCAAATCTATAAGACCGCCAGGCATAAATATCATAACTATTATTAATGCCAGACCAAATATCATGGGTCTATACTCCTCTGCCAGGTGTGAAGCCTCCATCAAGACCGTCAAAAAAGACGCCCCTATGATTGGCCCGGCAATACTCCTTACGCCTCCAAATACTGTATACAGAATAATTTCCAAAGACTGACTAAAGGTAAAATCATAAGGGCATATATAGTAAAAATAATGGGCATAAAAGCTCCCCGCAACTCCGGCAAAAAAACAGGCTATGCCAAAGGCGATATTCTTGTACAACATAGTGTTGACACCCATAGATTCGGCCAGAAGCTCTTTATTGTTAAGTGCAAAAAGCGTCATACCAAATCTCGACTTGTCTATCCTGTGCATGATATAAATTGTGAGGAGAACAATTGTAAGGGCTAAATAGTAGTAGTGGACCTTAGATGTAAACTCTATCTGGACAATTCCCGGGATATGGATGGGGTTCGGTGGAGGGATATTGAGTATACCGGTAGCACCGCCAAATAAATCCTTCCACCTGGTCCAGACAAGCCTCAGTATCTCTCCCATGGCCATAGTAATGATCCCGAAATATATCCCGGTAACTTTCAGTATAAGACGCCCGATGACCATAGCAAATATGGCCGAAGACAGACCCGACAAAAATATGGCTATCCAAAAGGAAAATCCCAGCTTCACAACCAACAGGGCTGAGGTGTAAGCCCCAATCCCCATGAATCCGGCATGGGCTATCGAGATGTGTCCTGAGATCAATATCAAGCGGAGACCAAGAGCAAGGACAATATAAAGACTCATCATTATGATGACGTGAAGGTAATAGGGGTCTTTTACAAATAAAGGGATAGAAAAGAAAAACAGGATCAGAAGGATAAGATAGCAGAATCTCAAAAGACTATTTTTGGACATTGCCCATCAACCCTGACGGTCTTACCAATAGGATCAAAATCACTGTGGCGAAACCCAATATGCTGGCCATTGAGGCATCATAGAAAAAGGTGACAAAACTGTCCACGAATCCCAGGATAAGGGCTGCTATAACAGTGCCGGGAATACTGCCAAGACCACCCAGTACAACTATTATGAACGACTTCAACAGAGGTGACATCCCCATATAGGGATGGACGGACAGAAGCGGCCCCATGAGCGATCCGGCAGCCGCAGCAAGGGCACACCCTATCGCCATACATAAAGAAGATGTACGGTCCGTATTTATTCCCAGAGAAACGGCTATTTCTCTGTCCTGTGCTACTGCCAGCATAGACTGCCCTGTTTTAGTAAATTTAATAAAAAGTAGTAGAATTACTACAAGCCCTATACACACAAGGGAAACCATGAGTCTTGTTGCTGAAATTCTAACCCCCATAAAGGTTACGATGCCGGAGATGGGGGATGGGATAGCCTTTTCATCTGCTCCAAAGCATATCAAAGCAGACGATTGGAGCAGCATGAGCAGCCCTAATGTTACTATGGCACTGGGTAACAGCTCCCGCTTGACAGGCTTTAAAAGCAATCTGTCGATAACTATACCAAATAACCCTATTAAAACTATGGAAAACAAGACTGCAATAAAGTAATTAAAGCCATATACATAAGAAAAATAGTAAGTAGAGAATGCACCCAGCATGTATACCTCACCGTGGGCAAAGTTAAGAGTATCCATAATCCCGAATATTAAAGTCAGGCCAAGGGCAACCAGCATATAAATCAACCCTACAGTCAAACCATTCAAAATAAGATAATATAATGTGGTCGAACTCATTTAGTTATTTTCTTCCCGTGAGATTAATAATACCTCCCCCCTCTCCAAGGCAAGTTTGCAGAGATTGGAAAAGGGGGAGGTGAAGCCTACTTAATCATCGGGATAAGCTTTGCCTCTGACTTACCTATGTAGACAAGCTTTCCATCCCTTACCTCAGACCAGTATGAGGGATAAATGGCAAGACGGTCTATCCCATACATCTCCTTACCCTTCCATCGGGCAATGCCATAACTCGTCTCAAATGGGAGCTTCGCCATGGTATCACGTACCTTTGTTGTATCAAGGGTATTGGCCTTCTCTATAGCTGCAACGAGCCAGGATAGCGAATCATAGGCAAGTATCCCCATAGGTCCAGGGAGTTCATCATTCTTTTCTTTATATCTTTTGAAAATATCCTTATATCTTTTTGTTGCCTTCGGGGAATCTGGGTCCAGGTATCCTACAATAGCCCCCTCCATGGCCTGAGGAGTGGCAAGTTTCAGCATAATCTCTGGTGGAAAGGCAGCAGCACAGAGGACCTTCCTTCCTTTATAGCCCAGTTCAAGAAGCTGTTTCATAATTACAGGGGCATCAACACTGGCTCCAAAATCAATAAGATCGGGGTTCTTATCCATCATCTTTAATAGTATCGGCCTGAAATCCTGTGTTCCCCGCTGATAAAACTCACTTACAAGCACCTTTATACCGGTCATCCTGGTAAACTTTGAACTGTATTTGGCTGTATTATGCCCTGTAACGTCATCCGGGTTTATCATAGCAACAGTCTTTATTGACTTATCGTAGCTGTGTATCCACCTGTAGAATGCGGAAGCCCCTTCTATTGCCCCTACAAACATTCGGAAACTGAATGGTTTGTCTTTTCCAATGGCCTCAAGAGAGCTGGCCTGATGGATGATTATCACCTTGTTGGACTCGGTTATGGGTTGGGCTGCAAGGGTAGGGGCTGACCCCAAAGACCCTATTACAAATTTTACACCCTTCTTTAATATGAGTCTGTTGAAGGCAGCCACACCGCCGGCAGAGGTATATCCATCATCAGCAGAAACGATCTTTATAGTATAGTTTTTACCTCCTGCTTTCACACCACCAGCGTTGTTGATATCCTCAGCGGCCATATTTGCAGACCTGAGCATTGGATAAGTCAAAAAAGCAGCAGGGCCTGACAGCGGTTGTATAACCCCAATATTTAATATGTTTGATTCAGCCTTGATTTGTTGCGGTGAATAACCAATTACCAAAATCAAAGATAAGACTAGAAAACCCGCTAACTTGAAGAAAATCGACTTTTGCATTTTTTTACCCTCCTTGTGTAAAAAAACCTTTTTACTTATGCTATCTGGCATTGTTCAACCGGTAATGCATGGAGCTATCCCCTTCACCTCCCTTCCTTTCTTACGATATATAGTTAGACATAGTTCTCATTTCGTGGCGTTTTGTAGACCCTCCGGCAATCAGCCAATCTCTCTGACTATTTTCTGTCAGCAAAATCAGGGGGTTTGTCAAGAGGAAAGATTTGACACTAGACTCTCTAGACCCTCTCTATGAGTGTATTCCCAGTCTGAATCCAGCGACAGGTTATGCTGCGACAACCTTACCAAATTCTTCAACCTCAATAGGCTTTTGCTGGGCAAACCAAAGATCTATCTTTGCCTGCATGTATAGCCAACTTTCAGGGGATGTCTTTGTCGCCTTAGCTATCCTGACCGCCATTTCTGGACTCATCGATGCTTTGCAATTGATTAATGCTGATAGAGTCTTTCGAGTAACTCCTAAGCATTTTGCAGCATCCGTTACTGTTAAACCAAGAGGTTTAATGACATCCTTCCGTAAAACTTCTCCAGGATGGGTAGGTCTTCTACGGTTAATCATTTGAAACCCTCCAATATTTAATGATAATCTCGATAATCAACGGCAACTGCATCAGGTCCATCGAACTGAAAGGTGACTCGCCAATTGCCGGTGACCCACACTGACCAAGTT
>PFIF01000151.1 GCA_002782605.1 Deltaproteobacteria bacterium CG_4_8_14_3_um_filter_43_13
ACAAAATGGCATGGGTACACACCTACGGATTTAATTTTAGAACCCGGTTTATCTGGATGTCGATGTCAGATGACGTGAAAGATAAGGAGTTGTTTTTAATTTTTAAATGACAACTTATAGAAAAAGCTTGACAATGTCAGATTTTTATTCTAATTTACTTTATTAAGCGTTGTATAATGTCGCTATAAGAACGTTTAGCGCTTATAACATATTTGACTTTATACCACATATAAAGCCAAAAGGTCAGGGAACTAGATGCTTTACACTGGTTAAGGAATGACCTGAAAAATTAACTATGAATGGAGGTGAAAACGATGAGGAAATTAGGTTATCTTTTGGTTTGCTTCTTCTTTGTCCTTGGCCTGACGGTATCTACTATTGGCTGCAAGGGAAAGGAGGCCGAGGAAACGGCAGCTCCAACGGAAGAGACAGCTCCTGCTCCAACGGAAGAGACAGCTCCTGCTCCAACGGAAGAGACAGCTCCTGCTCCTCCAACGGAAGAGACAGCTCCTGCTCCAGCAGAATAGACTCCTGCTCCAGCAGAACAGACTCCTGCTCCAGGGAAATAAATGCGATATGGTCTAAGTGTTATATCATTGGAACAGGAAGCTCTTTGAGGCAAATCCTCAGAGGATTTTTAAATGGTGAAGGGGGGGGGTAATGCCTCCCCCTGAACCCTCTCCTAGGGAGGGGAATTAAGGGTATCGGGTTATTTCTCTTAAGAAAGAGATTCGGTACCCTGTTTTTTTGATTCTTAAGATAGATGGAAGGCTTTAAAAAAGGCAATCAACGAGTCCCTAAAGATGACCCTTGAATCTTCCCTGGATTATATATCGAGACTACAGTATCAGTTATGCCATACTGAGGATCATAAAGAGGCTGTTACTTCATGGTTAGAGAAGAGAAAACCGGTGTTTAAGGGGAAATAGAGGATAGGCATCTCCTGGCAACCTCTATAGTCTTCTCTATATCCTCATCAGTATGGGCCAAGGACACAAAGGACGATTCGAACTGTGAAGGTGCCAGGTAAATCCCCTGTTCAAGCATTGCTGAGAAATATCGTGCGAATCTTTTAGTATTACTTGCCTTGGCAGAAGAGTAATCAGTCACCTGCCTGTCGGAAAAAAAGAGGGTGGACATGGATCCTACCCTGGTGGAGAATACAGGTATGCCCGTTTTTTTTGCGGCATTTTCTATCCCTTCTGACAGTATCTTAGCCTTCTCATCTAAGATTTCATATACCCCTTTTTGAGAGAGTATCTTTAGGGTTTCAATCCCCGCTGTCATAGCCAGGGGGTTACCCGATAGGGTTCCAGCCTGGTAAACCGGCCCCAATGGGGATATCCTCTCCATAATCTCTCTTTTTCCGCCAAAGGCTCCTACCGGCAATCCACCACCTACAATCTTTCCCAGACAGGTTAAATCAGGTAAGACGCCGTATAGCTCCTGGGCTCCCCCAAAAGAAACCCTGAATCCGGTAATGACCTCGTCGAAGATCAGAACTATACCGTGTTGGTTGCAGAGTTCTCGGAGTCCTTCCAAAAACCCCTCTTTGGGCAGTATGACCCCCATATTTCCCGGTATGGGTTCCACTATTATGACCGCTATATTTTCTCCATCTTCTTCTGCTGCTTCTTTGACAGATTCTAGATCATTAAAGGCAAGGGTCAGGGTATTTTTTGCAAGATCCCATGGAACACCAGGACTATCAGGAACGCCCAGGGTAGTAGCCCCTGATCCTGCTTTAACTAAAAGACTATCCACATGACCGTGATAGCACCCTTCAAACTTGATTATTTTATCCCTATTGGTGTATCCTCTGGCCAGTCTAATGGCGCTCATTGTAGCTTCAGTACCGGAACTCACCATCCGAACCAGTTCGATAGATGGTACTGCCTCTACTATCATTCTTGCCAGTTCCACCTCCAGACCGGTCGGGGCACCAAAGCTGGTTCCTTTCTCCATAACCTTCTTTAGGGCGGAGATAACCTGGGGATGGGCGTGCCCGAGAATCATCGGACCCCAGGATCCTACATAGTCTATATACTCGTTACCATCCACATCATAGACTCTAGCCCCTTTAGCCTTCTCTATAAAGAGGGGATTGCCTCCCACGGCATTGTAAGCCCTAACAGGGCTATTTACCCCGCCTGGTATGTATCTCTGAGCCTCTTTAAAAAGATTTTCTGAGGTCTTTGTATTCACGATATCTCCTCTAAGGAACGACACTGTGGGAGCAATGTCAAAAAAGGGAATTTTTTCTTGAAAGGGAAAGATTTTTCAACAATCCTCACGATCAAGCATTTTACAATCTCCAACTGTTTTTTTATCTTTACTTCGTGTGCCATCCCGTGAAAAACCCCGAGGTCGAGAGCAAGCATTGCGAGAACAAAAACGTTGAAAAGGATCCACGGCAAAAATTGGTTCAGCATTGCTTTCCCCTCGTATTCTCCCGTTTTTGAAATTTACTTTTGATCTTATTCAGAATTTTTCTTGCCCAAACCAATTCTGAGGCAAGAATACCCAGGCCGAGCGGTATTACAAGGACTGCAGGACCCGGTAACACGATCATGGCGATACCCATCAGGAGGACTGTAAAACCAACGACCACGATGATCAGTCTTTTGGCTTGTTTTATTGTCTTCAGTATTATGGGATCCATATTATAGCTATAGTGCTCCTATATTTATCGTTTAATATTTTTCTGCCTGCAATGAGCGGCTAAAGTTACTATAGACGTCTTTCGCCGCTTGCCAATTCTAAAAGACCGTTACGGTCCAGTATCTGGATACAACGAGGCCCATCCAGACAGATGAGTTTCTCTCTTGCCATTCTGGATAAGATTCGGGAAAGGGTTTCGGGGATGGTGCCTAAAAGGCTCGCCAATTGGCCTTTAGAGATATCTAAAATCAGGTCATCGGTTCCATCTTTGTGCTCGCTGAGATAGATAAGGTAGGCGCTAAGCCTCCCGGGTACTTCCTTTAGGGAGATATCCTCGATCAGCATGGTGAATGTGCGCAGACGACGGGATAATACGGCCAGCATGCTTAAGGACAGGGAAGGATTTTCTCTGATAATATCAATAAATGCGTCTCTGGGAAAAAAGAAAATCCGGCTCTCTTCGATGGATTCTGCATGAGCTGGAAAATGTTCGCCGGCAAAGACCGGTACTTCGCCGAATAGCTCTCCGGGACCAAAAAAATGAAGAATCTGTTCCTTACCCTCTGGGGAGACTTTGAATATCTTGACCCGTCCTGAAATAACAACGTAAAAACCATTCCCTTCATCACCATCCGAAAATATGATTTGACCCCGTCTGAATATCTGATCTACCACTATAGTTGTCAAGTCTTCGTGGTATTCTTTGAGAAGACCCTGAAACAGCGGGATAGCAGCTATATGATCGATTATGTCCATGGTTTTGTTTTTTCTTGAATTTTTTTAAAAAAATATCTATCCTTTGATCTAAGTCAAGGTGTATCCTTCCAATAACGAGCATAAAGAATAACAGAAAAGGAAGAAAAAGGAAGAAAAAAATGAAGTGGAGCAAAGAGGCACAAGAGGCATTATCCAGGATTCCCTTCTTTGTCCGGAAACGAGTTAGGAAGAGAGTCGAGGAAGAGGCCGTACGTTGTGGCGCTCCCGAGGTTAGTCTGGAACACGTCCATACCTGTCAAAGAAGATTCCTGAAACATATGGAAGACGAGGTCAGCGGTTATCAGGTGGAGACCTGTTTCGGCCCCAGTGGCTGTCCTAACCGGGCGATTATCTGGGATGATTTATCGGGGAGACTGGAAAAACGGCTCTCTAATAGGAGGTTGAGGGCCTTCTTAAAAGAGCGAATTAAGGGTTCTTTGAAGATACACCATGAATTTCGAGTTTCCATCTCCGACTGTCCCAATGCATGTTCCCGTCCCCAGATTGTAGATCTGGGATTGATTGGCTCCTGCAGACCACGGATTTCAGATGAAGTCTGCAGCCAGTGTGGGGCATGTATAGGGGTCTGCATGGAAAGAGCTATTTCACTTGAAGAAGATGTGCCGATTTTAGACTATGCCAGGTGCCTCTCTTGCGGCAAGTGCTTAAACGTTTGTCTAACAGGAACCCTTCAAGAAGACACCAGAGGCTATCGCATTCTGGTAGGGGGTAAACTAGGGCGGCACCCCCAGTTGGGCAGGGAATTGCCTGGAATCTATGGACTGGAGGATACCCTGAATGTCTTTGACAGATGCCTGGATTATTATCAGGAAAACTGCATCGAAGGAGAGCGTTTTGGAGAGATATTGGACCGGACGGGATTGGATTGGCTAACAAGAGGCAAAGAAGGTAACCAAAAAAAGTAAAAAAATATTTATACTTGACTTATGTCAAGGACAGGGATGATTCTACAGGTTATATTAGTCTCAACATAACGGGATAGGGTATGCTTAGTAAACAAAAGCTTAAACAACTAACAATCATTGGTAATGTCAAAAGTTTTATGAAAACTGGTCATGAGATATGAAAAGGAGAGTTATAGGGGGTACGAGGGTAGAAAGCGAGGGGTAATAGTAAGCGATTAGATAAGGGGGAAGGGAAGAATCGATAGAGAGAAGCAGTGGATTAGGGAATCTGTCCGCGTGAGGGTAGACGATAGGTATTATGAGGTATATTTGTTCTTTGAGAATTGAAGAG
>PFIF01000174.1:0-403 GCA_002782605.1 Deltaproteobacteria bacterium CG_4_8_14_3_um_filter_43_13
ACGGAAGATGCGTAAACTGAATGACGCAGAAAAGGCTCTGATGAAGAAACGGAGCTCCCAGTTTAAACTCTGCTACCAGTATCGAGAATACCATTACGCACCAGAAGTACTAATCCATTCATCACCTGAGAAACCACATGTGGATATTACCAAAATTCACAATTCTCCTGATATCCTCGGTCTTATCCTTACTTTCTATGTGTCGTTTGCAAGCAGTGCGAGGAAGACCGCCCTCATCATGAGATCGGTGTTCAATATCAATGTCTCCTACCAGACTGTCCTCAACTACGCCGCCGCCGCTTTCTATTGCAACAGCTTTAACCTGAAATACAAAGGATCAATTGATAATATCAGTGCAGGTGATGAAGCCTACATCAAGGTCATGGGAAAACACCACTATGTC
>PFIF01000174.1:433-1008 GCA_002782605.1 Deltaproteobacteria bacterium CG_4_8_14_3_um_filter_43_13
TCTTCTGAGAGTCTCAAGATCACTGCATACCATGCTGCAGACAACAGAGAGACACTTCCTGCAATTATTGCCGTGAAGGAGGCAATCCGTACCGCCCATCCAGGGCAAACGATTATCCTCGTTACTGATGGGAATCCCTCCTATCCTGCAGGAATACACTTTCTCAATGCAGACAGAGAACTTGATTCCTCTGTCCAACACAGAAAGGTCATAGGGCTCCAAAATCTCGATAGTGAGTCAGAAGCATACCGACCATTCAAACAACTTATTGAACGGCTCAACAGAACCTTTAAACACCATGTAAAACCATCTCATGGATTTAACAGTCTCAATGGCGCCGTTGCGCTCGTTACCCTCTTTGTGACCCACTACAACTTCTTGAGATCCCACATGTCACTGAACTATCGGACACCCATTGAACTTCCCGATCTAACACAGATAACTACCATCCAGGGGAAGTGGGCAAAGATACTCTCCCTCGCTGCGTAGGGTAACTTCTCTTCAATTCTCAAAGAACAAATATACCTCATAATACCTATCGTCTACCCTCACGCGGACAGATTCCCTAATCCACT
>PFIF01000174.1:1036-5679 GCA_002782605.1 Deltaproteobacteria bacterium CG_4_8_14_3_um_filter_43_13
TCCCCTTACTTCATCCGTTTCCTATCCCCCGTCTTCCCCATATCTATCCTTTTCATATCTCATGGTCAGTTTTCATAAAACTTTTGACATTACCCTAAAAGACATCTAATGACTATCGCCATAGGAAAATACAGAAATTCCGAGTTTCCGAGACCTGATAACCTACCGAGAGCTTTGAAGTGAAAGACAATATCCTTCCTAAAAAAATAAGGGAAACCCTTTTTAAATGGCAAGATTAAAGAAAAAAATCTGAATGAGCATTCATTCAAAAAATTACCACACACATCGAAAGTTGTCAAGATTTTTATCGTCTCTTACCTGCTAATAGATCCGATATGTTGGCATTTCCGGGTGTGGCTTTTTACAACTGGGGCAACGACCAGGAGGGGTAAATCCATCACCGATGAGTGGTCACACACCTCACGATCCACCATAGCCTATTTTTACTCTTTCACCTTCCACTATAACCGGCACTTCCCGCACTCCATTGGAAACCTTAAGCATTTCCTTAAGTTTGTTCTTGTCTTCAAGAACATCCATATAAATGGCACTCTCACCGTAAGCCGACCTGGCTTCCCTTGTGTAGGGTCAACCTGCCTTACCGTAAATAATGATTTTATCTCCCATGTTTTATCCTCCTTATACAAAGGGTCTGAGGAACCTCGGTTATAATTCAAATCTACCGTCAGAGAAAAGTTTTACACAAGTTTCAACTACTGTTCGATCATAAAGGACATTTTTATTAATTGAAATTTCTTCCAGAGCTTTATCTATACCGAGAGCCGGACGATAGGGCCTGTGGGAGGATATAGCTTCAACAACATCCGCTACAGCCACTATTCTTGCTTCATGGAGAATGTCTTCTCCTGAGAGGCCATGGGGGTACCCTGAACCATCCATCCTTTCGTGATGCTGGAGTATGATTTCAGCCAATGGCCACGGGAATTCTATATCTTTCAATATGTTGTAACCTATCTGGGAATGAGTCTTAATCAGTTCAAACTCGCTCGTGGTTAACAGACCTGGCTTACTGAGAATCTCAGACGGTAAAGCAATCTTCCCGAGGTCATGAATCATGCTTGACATTCGGATAGCATTAATACGTTCCTTTGAAATGCCCATATCTTCAGCTATAGCACGAGAAAGGTCTCTCACACGGCGTTGATGGCCAGCAGTATAAGGATCCCTAATTTCAATTGTCATTGCCATCGCCTGAATGATCCCTTCCGTGGCTATTTTCAACTTATTAAGAGTTGTTTGGAGTTCTCCGGTACGATCCAAGACCGCCTGCTCTAAATTCTCACGTTGAATCCGATTCTTAATCTCCAATTCTCTACGCCTTAAAGCATTGGCTATATTTATCATTAACTCGTTGTGCCTAAACGGTTTAATAATGTAACCGAAAGCCCCTATTTGTAAAGCAGTCTCTGCAATATCAGTATCATCTACAGCACTGACCATAATAACTGCTGTCTCCTGATGCTCGGCAAGAACATATCGAATTAAGTCTAACCCAGACTCGCCAGGCATATTCACATCACAAAGAATAAGATCAAAACCTTGATCCCTAATGAATGTCCGGGCATCTGCTGCATCGGCAGCTAGGGCGCATTTGTATCCACTCATATCCAACATTTCACCAAGCAAGCGTCTGATAGCCGCCTCATCGTCAACAACCAATATCCTTGCCATATTAATCATCCAATCTTGATGGCTTTGTAAAAAGTCCATCTGCCGCGTTGCACTGCATCTGGAGCTTTTTGCTTTACCATTCCAATTTTGATTTTTCTATCCCTTCAAAATGTCTTCTGCGGTTACAAATGAAACATTTCCTTTTTTCTCATTCTTTTCAAATGATTCTATTGTCTCTATGTCCAGCATATTTTCATACAGGTCAAATAACGACTTTTTTATCAGCGTTGATCTGTCGGCACGAAAATACTCTGATAACTGCTTTAGCATCTTATCTTCTTCTTTATTTAGTCTAACGGATATCACTCCCATTTATGGTAAATCTCCTCTCTCTTGGCTATTGATATAACAAAATAATTTCCATCTTCTATAAAGAAGACAGCCCTATATTTTCCTTTTCTTAATCGGTAATAAGTTCTTTGCCCGGAAGATTTCAATTTTTTAATATCAAAAAGCCCCAAATCATTGGTAGTATCTATTGCGATGAAAGCATTATTGATCCTTTTAAAGATATTTTCGGGAATGAGACCCTTCGCAACAGACTTTTTGACGGTATTTTCATAAAAAATCATACTATATGTTTACATTGTAATACAATATTTGTCAAATGATTTTTTTTAGTTATAAACGTGAAGCTCACCTGCCGCCAGGATACCTTTAGGTACGTTATTTCTATTTGTGATATTTATAGCCATAATGTTGTTCAGCCCTCTCGATTGCCTTCGTAATACCCGATGTATTTAGGTCCCCCCTGCCGCGCTATCTCAGCCGCCGAAATGCCAAGCTCAGTCATTTTCCTCATCATTCCAGGGATTGATAATGGACAATTTGCTTGCTTGAAACGCCTCTTCATTCCTTGTCACTAAGATGAGATTATGAGTATAGGCTGTAGCAGCAATAAGGCTGTCATTTACTATTCTCTCAACTATTGCCGGTGTTTTATCTCCTTTAATCAGCCCTTTTTCTTCTTCTTTATATCCTTGAGCAATTTTTTTTCATCGCCGTCCAGCTTACGCTGAACCTTTTTTACATCTTCCGCAGGCGGCAGGGCATCCGGTTTTACTCCCCGTTCAATCAGTATTTTACGAACCGCTGTGTTATTCTCTACATGCTCATCGGATATCTGGTTTGCGCCGGATAAATCCTTTTCTATGACATTATGGCTGGTAAGCTCGGTCGCAAAGTCTTTGGCTTTGATTGTAAGCGTAGGCAAAAAATCTGCTAATGGTCTGCCATCGGGAATCATGAGTTTGCGCTTCATGTCGCTGGTAGAAAAGCCGCCGAATAACGCTTGATCCCCTTTTGAACGAATAAGGGCAAAACCCCTGTCATCAACACCGCGCTCGTAAATGATACCGGATAGCTTCTTCTCGGATTTTGTCAGTTTATCACGGGCAATCACACGGTCAACATCTAAAAGCCGTTGCTGTATAATTTCCTGTTTCCGGGTCTGCACCGCAAAGTAGGTCTGAGCAAAGGAAATTTCACTTTTTGCAGAGTCGCCGTTTTGGGCAATCAGATAGCAGGCGTAGCGGGTTAATGCCATATCATCTACTTCACGCTGACCGCCTTTGCCAATTTCGATCATCTTGTTGACTTCAACAAAATGATCCGTTACTCCGACATCGGCATTTTCACAGGCGGTCTTTGCCTTTTCTATTACTTTAAGAAAATTCCGCCATTCGGTATATCCCAATATCTCTTGCAGTTCCCGCGCACTCCAGCATTCCAGCTTGTTGAAGAGGTAACAGGCTCCTTCAAATTTTTCAAATAGTTCGACGATCAGTTCTCTTTTCATGGGGTTATCCTAATATCTCGCTTAAGAGTTTATTCAGGGAATACTCAAAGATGTTTGGCAGGATTTGTCTCTCGAAAAAGATGGGAATGAACTTTCCATGGGGATATGAGTAACCTCTGTATCGGGCCAATGCATTCTCCCTTTGTAAAAGTTAAGCGGTTTGACCTCATATTATTGCAGTGATAGTAACATAAATCTGCCGTCTCATAAAGTAATTATTGGAGAAATCCAGGGGTTTGCTACAGGTTCAACGTACGCAAATCAGCCACCGAAAGTAAAATTAAGGGTTGACTGGCGATTTTTTATAGCATTTTCCAATCTTTTTGTGGACAGTTCAAGATATTCAGATTCCAGTTCTAGACCGACGTATTTCCGGCGACAATTGACCGCAGCCACTCCAGTGGTTGAACTTCCGGCAAACGGGTCAAGGATCAGGTCCCCCTCATTAGTGGATGCCAAAATAATCCTTTCCAACAAGGTAACAGGTTTCTGCGTTGGGTGTTTTCCGAATCCTTTTTCATCGCCATTTGGGGCGGCCATGGTCCAAACCGACTTCATCTGTTTGCCAGCGTTTATTTCCCGCATCTTGTCATAATTGAAACAATGTTTTGATTTCTCATTTTTGGCAGCCCAGGTGATTGTCTCTGTGGAATGCGTGAAATAGCGACAAGACAGGTTAGGAGGGGGGTTGGGCTTTTCCCAAGTGATATCATTTAGTATTTTCATACCCAATTGTTGCATGGCGTAACCAACGGAGTGAATGACATGATGGGTACCGGAAACCCAAATCGTGCCGTTGGTTCTTAACAATTTCTGACATCTTGACAGCCATGTCGTGTTGAACTCATGATTCATCTCCGGCCCGTGCGACCTGTCCCATTGTCCTTTGTCAACCTTCACCATCTTTCCGGCATGACAGGTAATTCCACCATTTGAGAGAAAATAAGGAGGATCGGCAAATATCATGTCAAATCTGCCATCAGGGTATTTGCCGATGAGCATGTCCATAAACTCAATACAGTTAGCATTATAAAGCCACACAGCGAATTCATCGTTTCGAAAAACGCACTGATTCGGAGAGTATTCGGAACTCTCCATGACCATCAATGGAATAAAATCATTTTCTTGTATTTCATGATATTGTCGAGTAGAC
>PFIF01000103.1:0-612 GCA_002782605.1 Deltaproteobacteria bacterium CG_4_8_14_3_um_filter_43_13
GGAGCGAACAAGAAAAGAGGGGGGCTATCAGCGAACCGCCAAGTTCTTCATCTGATAGCCCCGCCACCCTACACAAAAGGGTTTACTACCCCTTTTTTCAGGCTTTTTTATTTTAGATTAACTTATTCCAAAAGTCAACCCTCAGATTTTGGGAAAGTATTTTTATGGAAAGACCCCTCCCTGGAAGACAAGGTGAAAGCTATTGCAGAACGTTACCTTAAAGTTGAAAACCAGAGTGGAAGCCTTTGTTGAACAGGCATTGTAGTGATAATACTATTTCCCATGGCGGTTTCTCTCCCATGAACCGCCACCCTGGCGGGGGGAAATAGAAGGGGATACAGGGGATAGGTTTGGCCTCCTTCCTAGCTTATCCCCTCCCCTGTTCCTGTTCTTTCAGAATCTGAGTTCGTCCAGGTAGTGTAAGGAGTTTGATTTATTTCTAATGAGGCTTCAAGCTCGGCCTCTGGTTGACAAACTTTGATGGCTTCGTAAAAAGTCCATCTGCGGCGTTGCGCTGCATCCTTCGTCATTGCAGCGTATCCCTAAGTACGCTTCACTCCTCAGGATTTGCGCGCCTTGCATCTGGAGCTTTTTACTTTGCCATCCTAATTT
>PFIF01000103.1:649-6037 GCA_002782605.1 Deltaproteobacteria bacterium CG_4_8_14_3_um_filter_43_13
TATTGGTTCGCTGGTGACCAAATGTGTCCTGCTGGAAAACGGCAATATTTTGTCATGGTCCATCGTTGATTCTCGCTCTGATCCAGAAAGAGCTGCGGAGGAGGCTTTAGGGATTGCTCTGTCTAAAGCTCACACAACGAGGGAGGATGTCGCCTGTACTGTGGCGACCGGATATGGAAGAATCGCCCTTCCTGCGGTGGACAAAACAGTTACGGAGCTGACCTGTCATGGAAGGGGAGCGCACTATCTATGCCCCGAAACTAGAACGGTCATAGACATAGGAGGGCAGGACAGCAAGGTCTTGAGACTCGATGAACAGGGAAATATGATTGAATTCGCAATGAATGACAAATGCGCCGCCGGTACCGGCCGCTTTCTGGAAGTGATGGCGCATGCTTTGGAAATCGAGCTTGATCAACTGGGTGCGTTCTCACTCCAGTCAAATAGTCCGGTAAGCCTGAGCAACACCTGTGCCGTGTTTGCTGAGACAGAGGTTATTTCACTCTTAGCCAGCAAGCGGAGAAAAGAAGATATAGCTGCCGGCATCCATATGAGCATTGCCGGACGAGTGGGCAATATGGCCAAGTCCTTCGGCGTAAAACGAGATTTGATGATGGTAGGCGGAGTAGCCAAAAACATTGGGGTAAGAAAGGCATTGGAGAATTTCCTACAGATAGAATTCGTTCATATGGATACAGATCCTCAAATCACAGGCGCTCTAGGGGCGGCTCTGTTGGCAAAGGATTTTTTTGAAAGGAGGCGTTAACGATGAAAATAAGAATACTTGAGAAGATAGATCAGCTGCTTAAAGATCGTAAGGAAGAAATAAAAGAGGCCAGAAAAGATGGGATAAAGGTGGTAGGCTATCTCTGCTGCAGAGTGCCTGTCGAGCTCATTTATGCTCACGGGATGATCCCAATTCGTGTCGGGAATGCCGCGCCAACTCACATGGCTTTAGGCAAGGAATACATTCATCAATTTACATGCCCTTATATAAAGTCGGTTGTGGGTGAATTCCTCGATGAAACGAGCTTTTACCATAAAAATATTGACATAATAACAGGTTCGGTCATTTGCCTGACAGTAAGCAGGGCGCTTGAGGTCTTAAAGGCATATACGGGGAAACCTACGTTCCCTATTCATGTTCCCCAACTCCCCCCGGGAAATGAGGAAACAGTGTACTTTACCAGGGAGGTCAAGTGGTTTTCTCAGGAACTTGAGAAACAAACCGGTAAGAAATTAGATAAAGGAAAATTATTAGAATCGATAGAACTTTACAATAATATCAAAGAAGACCTGGAAAAATTATACAAAACACAAAGCAAGGATGGTTCTCCTTTGACATGGCCTCAGCTTTTTCGACTTATCCATGCAGGTTTTCTCCTCGATCCTCAGCGCTATCAAACTCTCCTTCGGGAGGTCGTTGAAGAGGTGGACACACTGGGAATACAAGAAACTACGGAAAACAGGGCAAGGATAATGCTTTCCGGTTCTCCGGTGCTTCCCATGGATAACCTGCTTATTGACACTATCGAGGGCGCCGGTGGGAGGATAGTAACAGATACCCTGTGTACGGGCATCCGCACCTTTGATGGCCTTAGCATAGAGGAACCAACAATTGAAGGGATTGCATCAACGTATCTTCACAGTTGCCCTTGCTCTTCAGCTCAGGACCCTGACATAGAAAAAGACAGGCGGTTAGATCATATGTTGAAACTCATCAAGGAAAATCAAGTTGACGGCGTGGTCTATTATTGTCTTCGTTTTTGCGACCCCTTTGCGTTTAAAGACGATGAGACGAAAGCGGTTCTCGCTAAAAAGACAGGTACGCCCTTGCTTCCTATACACTGGGAATACGGTGATTCTTACGGATCGCTCTGGACACGTGTAGAGGGCTTTATGGAAGCTATAGAAATAAAAACAAAAAGATAAAAGGAGGAACATTAAAATGAACATGGAATTACCGCCGGAATTATTGGAATTAATGGAAGCATTAATAAAAACTGATGATATTACCTTGATGGATGGAACAAAAGTATCCCCGGAGAAGGCGCTTCAGGAATCTCTTGCCTCATTAGGAACACACTACACTCATTTGTCAGATTGGCCCGCCGATTTTAAACTGGTCAATGTCTGGAAACATCGTTATCTCATGCTAACGGTATTGGAACGTGCCAGAAAATTGAAAGAAAAGGGGATGCCGGTAGTAGCCTCTTTTATGGTCTTCCCTGAGTTAATCTTCGGGTGTGGGGCATCCTTTGTTTCGGTGATGCCCTGCATCATGGAAATGCTACTAGCGGGGAACTTTTCCTTACAGCAGGAAGGTCACCGGTTTGCGTCCTTCGAGTCCTGCCCCGGTGAACCGATGATTGCCCTTTGGGTTAAGGACGGCACAATTCCTGCCGATCTGGTCATTTACGGCACCTCGTTCGGAGGGGATGTCCCATGTATTAATAATTTACTGCGGCAGTGGCCGGAAATTCCGCTCCATTACGTTGATGTCCCTTACAACGGGAAGGGGAAACCGTGGGCTTTGGACTATGTGGCTGAGCAGCTTCATAAACTGGCTGAAAGGTTGGGCAGGACAGCAGGCAAGCAGCCGTCAAACGAGGACATTCGCAAAGGCATAAGAATGATGAATGATATCCGCAGAACATATCGCGAGTATGTAGACATAGTATCTTCGGCTAAGACTCCGCCTATTGCCGGCATGGAAAACTTCCTTGTCACCATGTCGATATGGGAGTCAGGGGATCCGGTTGCGCTCAAATGCGTCAATGAGCAGGTCATTAAAGAAATCAGGGAAAGAGTTGAAAAAGGTATCCCCGGAGCCGGAGTTGTGGAGAATCCCATCAAAATATATATGTGTGAAAAAATGCCGGCTCCCCCTGCTTTCTCCTTTGTTGAGAAGCTTGGAGGCATATTGCTTGGTCCGGAGGTGGCAGACAGTTTTTATCTTGGCGTTGAAGATGTTGACGAAAAGGGCGACCCCTATGAAGCCATAGCGCAATGGTATCTGGAAAAGTGGCCGTGGTCCCCGGGAGTTCCACTGGAGGATCGAACCAGATGGATTATTGATTCCGTGAAGAAATATAATCCTGATGGCGTTCTCTTCACCGGAGTATGGGGATGTCAGTTAGACCCGCAATTTGGCCGTTATGTGGCTGATAGTATAAAGAAGGAATTGGGCATACCCTGTCTATTAACGACGATGGAGGATATACCTGTGGAAGTTGGTCTGGATGGGAAGTTCAATATAAAGGGTGACCTTCGCACCAGGATCGAGGGCTTTATGGAAATGTTAGATGCGAGGAGGAAAAAGGAGGGGTCATCATGATTTTACTTATTCAGCCAGAATCTTAGGATGATTTCAACCTCTCTTCTTCCGCCTGTTCCTGAGCCAGAGCGCCCGAAAGATGAAAAACCAGCGCTTTTACCTCCTGTCAATCCATTAAAGGTGGCGGAATATACAGGTGTTAATGAGCCGGAGCCAATTTTAGTTCCCTTTTCTCCAGAGAAGCCATCCATCCCTGGTGCCCCACCGGCGGCAGTAGAGCAACCAACCAAAGGAGAAACCTGCTCAGGAGAAGGGAAGGTAGCTCACATGTCAACCCTAAGATTCTGGGAGATTTTAAGAAACCAAAACAAGAAAGGAGATAAGTATGAGCGATTATAATGAGATGTGGAAAGGGTTAGGTCTGGATATGGAGAGGCATGACCAACTGTTAAATGCCTTAGGAAAGGGGAGGGGGGACGCAACCCTTTTCTTGACATTTTTTTAGTTTAGGAAGCATATGTGACACATTATGCCAAGGATAGCTAGAGCAGTTATTGAAGGTATTCCTTACCATGTAACACAAAGAGGCAACAGGCGGGAGGATATTTTTTTTGAAGATGAGGATCGTAAGAAGTATCTTACGTGGCTTCTGGAATATTCGGATAAGCATGGTCTAAAGATATGGGCATATTGTCTGATGTCAAATCATGTGCATTTTATAGTAGTTCCTCAGAATAGAGATACGCTGGAAAGGGTAATGCGTCCGCTTCACATGCGATATGCTCAATACATAAATAGTAAGAATGGATGGAGTGGTCATCTATGGCAGGGCAGATATTTTTCAAGTGCTTTGGATGAGAAATACCTGTGGGGTGCTATAAGGTATGTAGAGCGTAATCCTGTGCGGGCTGGTATAGTAGAGAGGTCAGAGGATTATCTTTGGTCAAGCGCGGCAGCGCATTGTGGGATAAGAGATGACGGGCTTTTGTCTACTGATTTTCCGATGAGTGGAGATATAAAGGATTGGCCTGAATGGTTACGAGAACCTGACAAGAGGGAAGACATAGATATTTTGATACGGAACACACAAAAGGGGTTGCCCTGCGGTAGCGATTCATTTGTAGCTAAATTGGAGAGGACTTTAGACCGGCATCTGAGATTTAGGCCACTTGGCAGGCCCAGGAAAGTGAAAGAAGATGGAACCCTATAGAAAAGGGTTGCGTCCCCCCCCCTTCTTACCTAAAGACTCTAAATTTTTAATAAATGATTCAAAATTGGATAGCATTTTAATTGATTCCCATAATGCGGCAGTTGAGCAGTGCCCCGGAGGGGCAATCTGTCTCGAACTCCTGGTTCTCCCCGCAGCGGAGCGGAGGGGAGGTTCAGGAGTTCGCTGCTCAACTGCCGCATTCTCCCCGAGCGGAGCGAGGGGAGAACGACAAGCTAACCGGCGCGCAGCTTTTTCGCGCGTCCGGTTGAGTGTCTTGTTGGGCGTGTTGTTTTTTGTGCAATATCAATAAGAGAAAGAAGAGCGTTATTGACTGCCTCTTCATTTGGGAACACCTGGGCAACCTCCGGCTTAAGGACAATTACATTAGATGATTCTTTCATACGCCTTGTGTATTTGCCGCGTACAAGGCCGCCAGGAAAATCAGAGCGCTTATACTCCACCCTTAATTCTTCTTTATCAGGTTCTTTATCCTTCCTCATAGAGTTCTCGTTCTCCTTTGCTCGCTTTGCGAGCACTTATGATCCGAATTGTTTCATCTTTCTCGGTATGAGACACTACCACAAGCCGACCTTTTTCTGAAACACCGAAGGTAACATAGCGGTCTTCAGTTATGGAATGATCAGGATCGGCACCGGTTGCCGCCATGGGGTCATTCAAGGCTGTTGCTGCTTCTTCAAATGAGACTTCGTGTTTTTTTAGATTAGATTTTGCTTTTTTCGGGTCCCATTCTATTTTCATGTCTCAAACTATATCATGTTCTTGGACTTATGGCCGAAGTTTTTAAGTCTTCGACGTCCAACGAGACTGTCGAAAAACCACTTTGCGAGATGGTTCTCTTGCCGGCAAAGTAACCTCTGTCAAAAAATACAGGATTTTGACA
>PFIF01000048.1 GCA_002782605.1 Deltaproteobacteria bacterium CG_4_8_14_3_um_filter_43_13
TAAATAAAAACTTGACATATTTAATTTGCAAATGTTAAAAGGGAACTAATTTATTAAAGTTATGGATCATGGGAGGTAGATTTTGGCAACTCATAAATCAGCAATTAAGCAAGACAAACAGAGCAAAAAGCGCAAGATGAGAAATACGAAAATCAAGTCTTATGTGAAAACAGTGATTAAGAGAGTACGGAATGCAGTTGATGAAAAGGATATGAAAAGCTCTACTCAAGCTTTGGTAAAGGCTATTCCTGCTATTGATAAGGCAGCCTCAAAGGGCGTAATTCATAAGAAAACCGCTTCAAGAAAGATCTCCCGGCTAACAAAAAGGGTTAACTCAGTAACCTCTGAGGCAGAGGTTTGAGACTACCAGTAACAGGTAAGCCAGGAACTTCAATAAGCCATAATATACCTTTTACCTCACTTCCTCTTTTATCAGTTAGTATTAATTTAACCTGTTGATAACAAATGATATGAGATATTATCGTATTTCATAGCAAGAGAGCTTTGCAAATGTACCCCTTTTCGCTTCAGCATACATTTTTTGACCCATCTAAGCTCGTAAATCGTAAGTCGTGAGTCGTAAATAGAATAAAATAAAACCGTTTCACGGCTTACGATTCACGGCTTACGGTTTTTTGACCATGTTCGCTCCAAAGGAAATTTTTCATTTTTCAGGGTGAACTAAGTAGAATGGTTGTTGCTATGATTAAAAAATGGTTTGTCATTGTTGCGATTTTACTCGTCTCGGCCCTGTTTTTGAATATCTGCTTTTATTTTATTTATCCTGATGTTTCAATGCTTAAGAAAAAGCATCCTGAGAAGACGGCTATAATGGAATATCGGGAAAGAGAATGGCAGAGACAGGGTATAAATAAAAAAATAAAATACAAATGGGTGCCGCTGTCCAAGATCTCTCCTTATGTGATCAAGGCTGTAATTATTGCGGAAGATGACAAGTTCTGGTCCCATGAGGGTTTTGATTTTGAAGCCATAGAAAAGGCTATTGAAAAGGACATTAAAAAGAAGAGGTTTAAGGCTGGAGGCAGCACCATAAGCCAGCAACTCGCGAAGAATCTTTATCTGTCTCTTTCAAAGAATCCTGTCCGAAAATTGAAAGAAGCGGTCCTTACATGGAGAATTGAGAGAAGTCTCTCCAAAAGAAAGATCATCGAACTCTATCTGAACATCGCAGAATGGGGGGATGGCCTGTTTGGTATTGAGGTTGCCGCCCAGCACTATTTTGGGAAACATGCTTCATCTCTTACGGCTGAAGAAGCCGCAAACCTTGCTGCCGTGCTTCCCAATCCGAGACGGTATAGTCCGACAGGGAAGACAAGATATGTAGTAAACCGCCCAGCAAGGATATACAGGATCATGATAAGAAGAGGTATCGTGATACCTGAGTATGAAGAGGTAATGAAAGAACCCGATGATGTACCAGTGGAGAATCTTGAAATGCCTGATGAACAGCAGGAACCGGATGATCAAGAAAGCGCCGACGTTATATCCAATGGGATTGATGAAAGTGGGGGGAACGATGGACGGTCAGATAGCCCCCAGCCTAATGCAAACTAAAGGTTTCTCTGAAGGTTTACACTGATTGAAAATACGAGTAAAGTTAATCAAAAGAAAGGTCTTTCTACATAATGAAAATAGCATATACAGGGCTGAATCTGCCCGAAGGTAAGATAAAGTACAATGACGAGATATTTGTGAGTCTTGCCGAGAAGTTTCAGCCGGCAAAGTTGTCGCCGTACTATTTCGAATTTCTGCCGGGAGACTACGAGTCAGCCGATATCATTGCCATAGCGGATGAACATGTTCTGGATCTGCTCATTCTTGACATGGAGAAGATCGAAGGCAGGCTGTCGAGGACAGAGGATCCCTCCGAAAAGGAGGCGCTAAAGAAATGCCTGTCACAGCTTGACGATCAGAAGCCGATCTGTGATTTATTCTTGAATAATAGCGAGCGGGCTATCGTCAACGCGCTCGGACCGATGAGCTTCAAACCCACGCTGGTTTCCAAGGACACATCACCGGACGCAAATGCTGTGTGCCGTGATGGCATGGAGAAGGCCGGCATGATGTTTTTCTACACGATCGGGAAGCAAGAGGTTCATGCATGGTTGGTTGAGAAAGACACCGATGCTGTAACGTGTGCCGGTAAGATTCATTCAGATCTGGCCAGGGGATTTATCAAGGCGGAACTCGTGAGCTTTGAGGATATAATGACAGTCCACAACATGCAGGATGCACGCTCCAAGGGGTTGACCAAGCTTGTTGACCGCGATTATATCATCCCGGCGAACAGCATTCTCGAAATACGCTTCAACGTTTGATGTCCCATGCGGAAGTATTTACCAAGTTGCCTGAATATGGTGCAGTTAAGAAGCGGAAGTTTAACTCACCCTCTCTGGTTGATAGGTACAGTAAGGTTCCTCTCCTAAATAGTCTCCAGTAAACTCGTATGCCCTTGCCCTGCATCCACCGCAAACCTGTCGATATTCACATATCCCGCATTTGCCATTGTACTTATCAAAATCCCTCAGGGATTGAAAAACCTTTGAATTCTTCCATATCTCCTCAAGGCTGGTTTCTTTAATATCCCCACAGTTGACTTCCAGATAACCACATGGCTGAACCTGCCCTGTGTGGGATATAAAGCAGAAGGATACCCCGCCGAGACACCCCCGTGTTACGGCATCCAATCCATGGGTTTCAAATGTTATCTTCTTTCCTTCTTCTTTTGCCGTCTGTCTAAGGATACGATAGTAATGAGGAGCGCATGTAGCCTTTAGATGCAGAGATGTCTTTTCTCTCTGGTTGTAAAACCAGTGGAGGGTTTTTTCGTACTCTTCGGATGGTATCTCATTATCCTTTAATTCTTTTGCTCTGCCTGTTGGGACTATAAGGAATATATGATGGGCAGCGGCACCCAGTTCAACGGCTAAATCAAGGATATATGGAAGCTCCCTTATATTGCTGCTGGTAACAGTGGTGTTTATCTGAAACTCCAGTCCGGCTTTTTTAGCGTATTCTATACCCCTCAGGGCGCCTTGAAACGCCCCCTCCACCTGACGAAAACGATCATGGCTTTCCCTGGTTGCACCATCTAAACTGATACTGATTCTTTTGATTCCCGACTTAACGATCTTTCGAACATTTTCTTCATCAATAAGGGTACCGTTGGGGGCCATAACCATCCGAAGGCCTTTCTGGGTTCCATATTCAGCGATCTCAAATATGTCCTTCCTCATCATCGGTTCCCCACCGGTAAGGATAATCACAGGGCTGCTGAACCCCACAATGTCATCGATAAGCCTGAGGCACTCTTCAGTTGAAAGTTCACCAGTGTAAGGACCCCTTTCAGCAGAGGCACGGCAGTGTACACAGGACAGGTTACAACTCCTCGTAACCTCCCATGCAATCATCTTTAATTCAGAATTGTGAGATGTACCTTGAAAAGCCTTGTTCATATTATCTCTTGCCACCGAGTATCCTTGCCGCCTCTTTCGCAAAATAGGTGATGATCAGATCTGCGCCAGCCCTTTTTATACTTAAGAGGCATTCCATCATTACCTTTTCACCATCAAAGAAGCCCAGCTTATCGGCAGCCTTAACCATGGCATATTCACCGCTCACATTGAAGGCAGCCACCGGCAGGTCAAACTCTTCTTTTATTCTGCTGATAATGTCAAGATAGGCAATGGCAGGCTTCACCATTATGATATCAGCCCCTTCTTCCACATCGAGGCTCACTTCACGAATAGCCTCATTGGAGTTAGCAGGGTCCATCTGATAGGATTTTCTATCCCCAAACTGGGGTGAAGATCCTGCTGCCTCTCTGAAAGGGCCGTAAAAGCTGGAGGCATACTTGGCAGCATAGGACATAATCGGGATCTTTTCGTAGCCATTTTCATCCAGGTATTCCCTAATCTCTCCTACCCTGCCATCCATCATGTCAGAAGGAGCCACCATGTCCGCTCCTGCCTCCACATGGGATAGAGCCATCCTGGCCAATAATTCCAGGGTTGAATCGTTGTCCACATCCCCATCCTTGATTATGCCGCAGTGCCCGTGGCTGGTATATTCACAGAGGCATACATCGGTAATAACTATTATTTCAGGGACATTATTCTTGATCTCTCTAATTGCTCTTTGGATGATCCCTTCTTTAGCATATGCCTCTGAACCTCTTTCGTCTTTCTTCTTAGGTATTCCGAATAGCAGTACAGCCGGTATTCCCAGATTGTTGATCTCCTTTATCTCCCCTATAAGGAGGTCTGTGGATAACTGGGATATACCAGGCATGGCTTGTATCGGTTTTTTGACACCTTTTCCGTGAGTAACAAATAGTGGGTATATGAAGTCAGCGACGGAAAGGGTGGTTTCTCTTATCATACTTCTCAATCGTTCATTTTTCCTCAATCTTCTTGGACGGTAATCTGGAAATAACATAATTAAACTCCTATTTGAGCTACTACTCAGGTTGTTTAGGCTGTAGTAGGCTAATAGTCTATAGCCTAAACTTCAGCCTATCCACCTCCTAAGAAACTTGACAACCTCGTAAAAAGTTAAAACTCCCTCTCCCTCGATG
>PFIF01000282.1:0-4615 GCA_002782605.1 Deltaproteobacteria bacterium CG_4_8_14_3_um_filter_43_13
AATTCATAGTAAAGGTATTAAAGGGACATTCCACTAGAATGGGTCAAAAAACCTGATCGAGAGAGCGGAAAAGGGAATTTTTCAGTATGAACTAATTACTGTTCGAAGGATTCAAGTTTTTCCAATTGTTCTAAAGAACTACATTTGTCCAGAAAATTGATTGCTTTGAGATTTAAGCCGCTTTCGTTGAATCTATCCTCAAGTACGTCTTCGCTCCTCTGCCCTCTTTTAAAAAAGTTGCGGACAACTCCTGTAAAATTTTGTTTACAGCATTATCTTTATGGTAATACCGCTGTTCGCTAAGGGATTCATCCGCGTATCCCTTAAACTGAAGCACGAGCTCTGTATTTGCATTGTCTTTGCTCAATACCCTGAAAAAAGCGTCAGAATCTTTCTGCAACGGAATTTCTGTCTTTGCCGTGATGAAGCTCCCTTTTATCTTCAGGGTTATCCCGCCGGTTGCAAGAATATCTATTATTTCCGCCTTCACAATCTCGCCCAATTTAAGAGGGATGGATTTGCCAATAGGCGTTACAATGACAATTCTGCTATCAAGATTCGTAATCTTCATCATGGTTAAAAAAAGACCTTTCCTGGATTCATTATCCCATTTGGATCAAGGAGGGTCTTGATTCGTTTCATTACCTCCAGACTCGGTCCATGTTCATGTGCCATGAATTTGCGCTTCCCTATTCCAACCCCATGTTCACCTGTGGCTGTACCTCCCAGATCGATGGCGCATCTGACTATGGCATCATTGGCTTCCATCCCTCTTTCTGCCTGCTCTGCGTCTTTAGGGTCCTTGATCAGACCCATGTGGAGGTTGCCGCTTCCCGCATGGCCGAATATGTAGCCCTTTATCCCCTTTGAAATTGCTTCATTCCGGGCAAAGTCAACCATCTTCGGATATTTTGAGAGAGGGACCGCTGTATCTATGATGATTATCTCCATGCCTTTATTCGCGTTCTTCATAGACTCAAATGTGTCATATCTGGCTTCCCACAGTCGATCTCTCTCTTGTCTCCCGATTCCGGCTTCGTAGAGGGAACATTTGTTAGAGATAGATATCTCCTCTATGAGAGAGAGTTCCTCTTTGAGTCCTGCCTCGTTACTCCCGTGAAATTCCATAAAAAGAGTAGGCTTCTCCTCAAGGTTGGTATCCTTGTAAAGGTTAATCGCCTCTATAACATTTGTATCAAGAAATTCAAGGGCAGCCGGGACGATTCCTGTGCACATTATCTGATATATAGATTGGGTCGCATCTTCGACAGAGTTGAAGTTTACCAGTACAGCAGTGAAATGCAAAGGCAGGGGGGCAAGACGCAAAGTTATCTGAGTGATTACCCCCAGCGTCCCCTCTGACCCTGTAAAAAGACGGCAGAGATCATAGCCCGAAGAGCTTTTAACGGCATTGGAACCAACATTGATTATTTCACCTGTAGGGAGGACAACCTCTAGTCTCATAACATAATCCTTTGTGGCCCCGTACTTAAGGGTCTGGATACCACTGGCGTTATTGGCAACCATCCCACCAATGGTAGCCGATGCTCCCGGATCAGGGGGGAAAAAGAGCCCCTTTTTTGAGAATTTTTTATTCAAATCCTTATACACTACACCTGGTTCCACTACCACCTGGAAGTCCCCTTCTCTTTCTTCCAAAATCCTGTTCATCTCCTGCATATCCATGACAATACCGCCCATACAGGGCAAGGGATTCCCCTCAAGACTCGTCCCTGCGCCCCATGGGGTGACCGGGATACCCCTCTCATTTGCCACTTTGAGTATCTTGCTTATCTCCTCGCTGGATTTGGGGAAAATCACAACTTCGGGCTTGCATCTTTTATGGAAGGATTCATCCTTTGAATGCAGCTCTATTACGGATTCTCCAGTAGAAACCCTTTCAGGATCAGTGATAGATCTGAAAATAGCTATTTCATCTTTCGTAACAGTTCCGTAGGTCATAATGAAAACCTCTAAGGCCTCAGCGCTCAGCAACTACTCAGGTGTTTAGGCCGAAGACCGAAGGCTGAAGTGTCCTAACAGTCTTCCGCCTTCAGTCTATCTACCTGCGTAGTCACAAATTCATAGTATTCATTCAGTTTGGCAAGGGCATTTACCGCCTTCTCGCAACTGTTAAACACCACTGTTTTTCCAGTTTCGTTTAGCTTTTCTGTTAATCCTCCTTTTGGGCCAAATATGGAAAATGCAATTGGTTTGTTGGGGTATTTCTCAGCGGCTTCCTTAACTACAGTAGAGATGTCCCACAACTCTGAATAGAATAATACAAGAAAATCAGGGATAATCGCTACTACGCCATCACTATTTTCATCAGCCAATAGGGCCTCTAGTATTATCTTAAATTCATCCCTGAAGTTTGCCAGGTTGAATCCTTTTAGACCCATGCATGCCCAAATATCTACCGGGTTGCCAAGGGGGAGCCATGAAGGAGGAGATAGCTTTCTTATCATATCCAGCGTAGATCCCGAAAGGTCTATTACCTTCAAGCCATGTTTCTCGCAGGCATCTACAGTTATGACACCTGTAGACCCTGCCCATGTCATAACACCAATCTTCTTCCCTTTCATAGGGGGGAAGGTTAAAAATGATTTGATCAAATCCTCCGCCTCTTCTTCATCGTTCGCTCTAATCACGCCGGTTTCTTTAAACACTGCATCATATATTTCGTCCTTTCCCACAATAGAACCTGTATGAGATTGGGCAGCAATTCTGCCAATCTCACTTCTCCCTGATTTAAGAGCAATCAAGGGTTTTTTATTCGACACCCTATTTGCCATCTCAAAGAACCCCTGTCCATCAGAGACACCTTCCATATGGAGAAGAACGACTTTAATATCATTATCATCCTCAAAATAGGCTAAACTGTCGGCAAAATCGATATCGCAGCAATCGCCTATATCAATGGCTTTTCCAAACATTATATTAGAAAGGCCAACGAAGAAGATACCGCTTTGAGAGATGACCCCAACAGGAGTCTTTGCCAGCTCAAAGCGTGGAAGTGCTGTGCTCAAACCCCTATAGGCATTTATCACCCCAAATGTGTTGGGACCCATAATCCTTGTTTTTCCTTTCCTGGCAATTTCTATCACCTTTTCCTGTAACATCTTCCCTTCATTATCGGAGTCAGCAAATCCCTGGGCAATAATTACTAAAGCAGATACTCCTTTTTCAGTACACTCTTTGACCCGATCGGGAACAGTCCCGCGAGGTGTAATTATTACTGCCAGATCTATATCTTCCGGTATTTCCCTTATATCCGTATACGCTTTAAATCCTAGAATCTCATTTGCTTTAGGATTTATCGGATAAATCTTTCCCTGGAAGCCATAATGAATCAGATTCTTTAATACATTAAAGGAGTCACTGTCAGTATTTCTAGATACACCGATTAAAGCAATAGACTCTGGTTCCATGAAGCATCGCATCTTTTCTAATATTTCCATACTTAAAATACTCCTTTTTTATCTGGAATTAGTTCCTGTATCCCTTAAAGGCACATCCAGATGTATTATATTCCAATACCCTGTTGCTTGTCCAATATATCACTGTTGCAGAAATTTTGGCAAGGAATTATTAATATGCGACAGGGGTATTTTTTCACAAGTTACTCTTAAGTTTGAGACTGGCCGCCGGGTGTTGCGCTAGCAATGGACAACGAACAGCACCTAATCGTGAACCTGTACCAAATTCCGTGTTAGGAAGGATCTTTTCCCCTGCTCATCCTTCGGTGAATAGTTTGACATTTCTGCACAAATAGTATAATGTAACATTATTCTGCTGTTATAAACTGCCATCAAATTGTTGAAGGGGTGATATTATGAAAACTATAACAGTTCGGGGCATGGATGCTTCGTTAGCAGAAAAGCTGAGGCAGGCTTCCAAAAAAGAAGGCAAGAGTGTAAATCAGATCGTCATTGATACCATGAAGAAACAATTAGGCATGGAGAAAGAAAAAAAATTTACCGTAGTGCACCACGATATGGACCATCTATTTGGGAGGTGGTCTGCAGAGGAATTTAATCGGATTCAGGGGAAAATAGATTCAGAAAGAAAGATAGACAAGGATATTTGGGAATGAATAGCATCCTTATCGATACCAATATCTATTCCCATGCCCTTATGGGAACTCCTGAAGTAATTTCAGTTTTGCAAAAAGCACATAAGATCGGCATTTGCTCCATCAGCATTGGTGAATTGCTTTCAGGTTTTAAAGGGGGCACCAGAGAACAGGAAAACAGGGAAGAGCTCCATGAATTTCTGGATGCACCGCGTGTCCATATATATTCCATTGATGAGAATACCGCAGAATTTTATGCTGACATTCTGAACCGATTACGGAGGGGCGGGCAACCAATTCCAACCAATGACATATGGATTGCCGCAGTTGCTTTTCAACATGGTTTAAAATTGTTCTCAAAGGATCAACATTTCAAATACGTACAGGGGTTGATGACGATTTCCTAAATCTACTACTTTAATTCCTGTGCCCTACTGAAGAGATATGCCTTGTAAGAATCTGCGATCATTTTCCTTTTCCGGTTGTTTTTCCCTCGAAGATCCTTTTGGCAATATCCAGGATTAACTCCACCTCATCTGC
>PFIF01000282.1:4650-8891 GCA_002782605.1 Deltaproteobacteria bacterium CG_4_8_14_3_um_filter_43_13
AGATAAATTTTTTAACCTTACCATCGCACTTATCAAGGAGGTCCTGAATTTTCTCCTCAGTAATTTCTTCCTCCGGCATAGCATCCTTTAGGCTAAAGAGAAATAGCTGGCAGGCATCAATACCAAAACCCTTGGCTATTTTTTCGATGTTGTCGATGGTGAGATTCTTCTCTCCACGCTCAATGGCACCGAGGTATTTATAATCCAACCCAGCAATGGCTCCAAACTCCTCCTGAGTCCAATTCCTAGCTTTTCTGATCTGCCTTATTCGTCTTCCAAATTCCTTACGTAATTTTCCCATTTTGTATTTTCTCTAGAAAATATCCTATCAGGGTGATTCTGTTAAATAAACTTCCTTTGAGCAGTTTTTTGTTTGACAGGTTATCTGACAGGTGTATAATCCAGAAAAAATCGACTGGCAGTTGTTTTTTTCACGGAACGGTGGATACAATCAAGGGAGTAAGACCTTCAGCCTAAATTTTACAATAGTCATCCCGAACAGTATTGGAAGAGTCCTGCTATCCTATAGCCACCCTACTACAACTTTCAACTAACTTTAGAGAGCACTCTAGAAATGGTAAGAAAAATCAGAAAATTCTTTGTTGTTTGGGCAAATCCGCAAACTCTATTGGCGGCAACTTGGAGGTTTTTCGTGGCGTTATTTGATTGGCGGACTATGCTAAGGAGAATTTCGCGTCGGCCAATAATTGACGCAGTTTTTGTATCCAATATGCGCGATGAAGTTGATCGGCAACGTTGCCTTAGTCTATGGCATCCCAAAAGTGGACATTTCAATGGTCCTCGATATTGGGTTAATGGTATAGCCGGCAGAACAAGGGTGCTGGATATTGTTACTGAAGATTTGGCCACCAGCGAGGGTCGGGAAAAAGCTAAGGAATATTTTATTAGAGCTGTTCAATGGGCTAAAAATAAAGGGACAAAAGTAATTTTGTTAGCAGCCAGCACAAAAAGACTTTTTGGCGACGACGGCGCACAATTAAAAGAAAATTTCCCTGATTTAATTTTCACGATTGGTGATAACGGCACTTTCTTTTTATTAAGGGAAGAGACTACTCACGCATTAAGGAACGCCAATTTGAGACCAGGTCATTGTCGAATAGCGATTTTAGGCCCTTATGGTCTTCTCGGCGAGATGATGGCTCAGGCTCTTGCGAAAGATGAAGGTTATAATATCATTGGAGCCGGTCCTAATATTTCTGCCTTGAAGAGAATCAGCCGGAAATACGGGATTGACACTTGTCGCAGTTTTTCTGAAATAGGGAAAGTTGACGCGGTAGTGGCATGTACTCATAGTGAAAAGATTCGTTTGAATACTGAAAATATAGAGTTGATTCGTCATCCAGAGAAAAAGTTGCTGGTTATTGATGTGGCTGAACCTTCAAATTTAAGATACCAGGAATATCAGAAATGTAGAGGAACAGTTGTCCGACAAGATGCTGGGAATGCTTATTCGCCAAAGCTGAAATATGTGTTAGGCGCAATTTCTTATAAGATGTTCCGACTATCCAGAGGAGTGACCTTTGGGTGTTTCGCTGAAACTCTTTCTCTCGCTGGGGCGCTTAAACAAGACATGGAAGTGAAAGGAATAGACTGGTTTACTGTTAGCGCTAATAATATGGAAGTTATTGCTGAATTATTCAAAAAAGACGGCTTTACACTTCCGTCCCCACGTTGTTTTGGAGAGGAGTTATAGGGTTAACTAAACTATACACTTTACTTTGCCTCTAAGGATTGCTTTAAGGTCATTATCTATTTATTAAATCTCTCATCCCCTTCTCTCATCTTGTCGATGCGTTTGATCGTATTTATTACGGCCTTAATTGTTATGCCAAACATCTTGCCGATTTCAGCATTTCTCTTGTCACTCAACAGCTTGCATAGATACACAGTTAGTTTCCTATGCTCGGCTGTCCTCTTTCTCCCTTTAAATAGGAGAGATGAAAATGAATATCACTCCTCTCTGATTCCCTCTTGAGGTCACATGATAAACCGCCCCCTGAAATTCTGTTCTTAGCTGCCGCGCAATATACAAACCATACCCCGATTAATTGACCCTGTAAAATGTATAGCTTAGGTTTGACCCTTTACCCCTTTTGTTCTCTTACTTTTTCACTTGCATATTGGACCAAAGGTGCTTATATTTATCTTTGTTTTATTGAGGGGACAATTTGAGCTAAGAAATTTGATTATGGGGTGTTGCAATGCCAATTTACGAATTTTACTGTAAAAAATGCAATACAGTTTACAGCTTCTTTTCCAGGTCTGTCAACACAGAAAATATCCCCAACTGCCCAAAATGTAAAAGGGCCAAATTAAAGCGAGAGATGTCTGTTTTTGCCAATATATCTAGAAGAGTAGACGAGGGGACTGACAACGACATGCCTCCCATAGATGAAGCAAAAATGGAGAAGGCTATGGCCATGCTGGCCAGTGAAGCCCACAAGTTCAACGAAGATGACCCCCGCCAGGCGGCCGCGCTGATGAGGAAGCTCTCTGATGCAACGGGGATCAATATGGGGCCGGAGATAGAAGAAGCCCTGAGCCGCATGGAACAGGGAGAGGATCCTGATAAGATAGAGGCAGAAATGGGCGATTTGCTGGGACATGGAGACCCCTTTATCCTGGATGCCAAAGGGAAGAAAGGAAAAAATAGGCAAAAGCCAAGGGTAGATGAAACCCTTTACGATCTGTAAGACTTACATGGGCATGTAAACCGATCAATAAGTTCATCCTGAAAAATGAAAAATTTGAGCTACCTAACTCTTGACCATAGAGGAAGAACCCGAGAGGCTCCAGATTATAGGTAACGTCACTAGTCATTAGTCATCGGTCATTGGTTAAGTGTGGGAAATTGATCGCTCTTACCAGTGACAAATGACTATTGACAAATGACATTCACTATAAAAAGGTAGAATAAGACGAATAAACTCAAAGAAAAAGCCATCTTAGTTGGTATTAGGCTGCAGGCAGAGGAGAAAAAAAGACCTGAAGACTCTCTAGCTGAGCTGGCTAAACTTACCGAAACTGCCGGTGGTGTGACAACAGACAGGATTATACAGGAAGTCAAACAAATAAACTCTGCCTACCTTATAGGCAAGGGTAAGGTGGATGAGATAAAAAACCTCATATCTCAAAGAGACGCAGATCTAGTTATCTTTGATGATGATTTAACGCCTGCGCAACAACGAAATTTAGAAGAAGAATTTGGTGTTAAGGTCATAGATAGGACTGGCTTAATATTAGACATATTTGCCCAGAGAGCAAAATCGAAAGAAGGGAAGCTCCAGGTTCAACTGGCACAACTTAACTATTTATTACCCCGTCTCGTAGGTTGGGGAGGGGTACTTTCCCGGCTAGGTGGTGGAATAGGGACAAGGGGTCCAGGAGAAACCAAATTAGAGGTTGATCGAAGAACAATCAGAGATAGAATTGTAAGGGCTAAAAAGGACATTGAAAAGGTAAGAAAGGTTAGAACCTTACATCGAAAAAGAAGAAGCGATATCTCTTGTTCTACGGTTTCCTTTATTGGATACACCAATGCAGGAAAATCAACCCTCTTGAATCATCTCTCTAATGCCGGGGTCTTGGTAGGAGATAAATTATTTGCAACCCTGGATCCCACCATCAGAAAGATAAGACTGCCAGATAACAGAGAGATCTTGATATCTGACACAGTAGGTTTCATTAATAAGCTCCCTCATCAGCTTATTGCTGCATTCAAGGCTACACTCGAAGAAATCAATGAGTCGGATATCCTTCTCCATGTAATCGACATCAGCCATCCTCGAGTTGATGACCACATAACCTCAGTCAATACCGTTTTGAGTGAAATAGGGACATCTCAAAAACCCATTATCCATGCTTTGAACAAGATTGACAAACTTGATAACGTCAATAGCATTGTTAGATACTGGCAAAGGGAACTTGACAACTGTGTCGCTGTATCCGCGTTAACAGGACAGGGCATCAACGATCTCTTCAACAAGATCGAAGATTTGATACAAACCAGATTAAAGAAAGTGAGGCTTAAACTTCCCGTTGATGCAGGGGACCTAATCTCTAAGATACACAGGAGTGGCAGGATAATCAGAGAAGAGTACACAGGGGAGGAAGTGATTATTGAAGCCGAGGTAGACAACAAATTAGCCCATTCTCTGGAGGCTTTTAGTTTCTGACACGGCACTGTTTTTTGCTGTCAAGAGTAAATAGAAATGTCCGCT
>PFIF01000117.1 GCA_002782605.1 Deltaproteobacteria bacterium CG_4_8_14_3_um_filter_43_13
TTTTCCCCTATAACCCAAGGATTCCTTTAAGCTCCAAATGGGTCATTATCTTCAAAGGAGTACTCATGTTATTTTTATACGCAATAAAGACTACCCCTCCATTTTTAGCTGTTTCCATGTCTATCTCAGAATCTCCTATATACAAAGCTGCCTCTTTAGGTAATTTAAAATGATCCATGATTTTCAAAAGACATTCAGGGTCGGGTTTGGGCATCTTCACATCCAGGGATGTAACCGAATAGTGGAAATATTTCTCCAGGTCAAAACGATGGAGGATAGTCTGTAAAGTGATGCCCCTGTTGGTAGCAATAGCTACACAATAGTTCTCTTTCAACAACTCCAGCATTTCAATAAGCCCTGGTTCTAGTTCCATGTACTGTAAATAAGGGGTATAGTCAATACGGCTGGTAAATTCATGCGCCTCATCCAGTCTTGTATCTTCTTTAAAGAGAATGTCTATTACCTCTTTACCGGTATGGGTATGGGCAATATGGGTCAAGAGGGGATCTTTTTCATCTATAGGGGGCTTCCCAAATTTATCAAGTATAAAATTGTAATATGCCAGGTTTGCCCTTTTGCTTTCAAACATAACCCCGTCACAGTCATAAATAACAAGCTTTACTTCTCTGTAGGTTCTCAATTGGAATTGCCTCTCGGTCTATAATTGTTGAAGATTATGTAACCGTTCATGGTTGTCGGTTAACAGTCCACAGTAATTACAACAGCAGGCTTAAGCCCACTGTTATTATGCAACGATTGAAGCATTTTGGATATTGATTTTAATTCTCCCCTACCTTCTGTTTTTTTAACCGTGAACCGATAACTGTAAACCGTGAACGGTCACAAGATTATGGTAAATTAAACAATTTGTCAAGCAGCTTATCGCTTCGAGATTATACCCTATTCACCAGGTTATATTTCTCGGAAAATAGTCTTAAGCTATTGAAGAAACTAGATTTTTCTTGACAAAGCGAGGAATAGACATCTAAAATGCTTTATTATCTTACTCAAATACATTTTCTCTCTGGCTCGTGAAGGGATTCTTTACTGGTATGGTTGATATAATAGATGAAAAGTTTGAAAGGCTGAAAGAGATACTCAGGGATATGGGCTCCGTATTAGTGGCTTTCTCCGGAGGGGTAGACAGCACCTTCTTATTAAAGGTCGCCCATGACGAATTGGGAGACAAAGTCTTAGCCCTAACAGGACTTTCTGCTACCTACCCAGAGCATGAATTCGAAGATGCCAAGAGACTGACTTCAGAAATAGGGGTCAGGCATTTGATTGTTCCAACCAACGAATTGGATATGCCGGATTTTTATAAAAATACCAGGAGGAGATGCTATTACTGCAAAAAAGAACTGTTTGGAATATGCAAAAAGAAGGCAAAGGATTTCCAATTAGACTGGGTAGCGGACGGAACAAATTATGCTGATCGGGAAGATTTCCGACCTGGTATGGAAGCGGCAAAAGAGACAGGAATCCGTAGCCCCCTTTTTGAAGCAATGTTTACAAAGGACGAGATTAGAATACTAAGCAGAAAGCTACACCTTTCGATCTGGGATAAGCCTTCTTTTGCTTGTCTATCATCTCGTTTTCCCTATGGAACAAAGATTACATGCGAACTGTTAAACAAGGTTGGTGAGTGTGAAAAATTCTTAAGAGCCATGGGGTTTAAACAGTTTCGCGTAAGATACCACAAAGAGATTGCCAGGATTGAGGTTGATCTTCAGGAGATGTCCATGTTCTATGATAAAAACACCATGCTCAAGATAGCAACTAAATTTAAAGAATTAGGATTCCAGTATACTACTTTAGATTTAGAAGGATACAGAACAGGGAAAATGAATGAGGTTTAAAAGAAAGACAGATAAGAACTACCTGATTATTCTACTATTATTAATTCTTGTTATGATATTCTTCACCATCTTTAGGCAGCAGGGAATTATCCATATTTACCGTTTAACAAAGGAGAAAGATCAGATAGAGGCATTTAATAAAAAGATCGAGGAAGACAACCGTAATTTAAAAACAAAGATTCATTCTCTGAAGAAAGACAGAAGTTACATAGAAGGGATAGCCCGACAGGGGCTGGGGTTAGCCAGAGAAGATGAGATTATTTACCAGTTTAAAAGTCCAAAGAATCTGAGGAATGAAAACCTTAACAACAAAAAAAGTCAAAAATGAAGGCGGAAATGAATCTTGACACTGCTGCTGGGTTATGATAGTTTTTTAAATAGTTTGCAACTATTCAGGTGGATAGGCTGAAGTTTAGGCTATAGACTATTAGCCTGTAGACTATTAGCCTACTACAGCCTACAGCCTAAACAACCTAATTAGGTCAATGCGCAGTGACTAACAGCCTTCAGTCTTCAGCCTAAACAACCTGAGTAGTAACTTTACCTTGAGAGTCTTTAAGTATGATTTTCTTTCCAAAGAAGGACAATATTGGCATAGATATAGGTTCCAGTTCTGTTAAATTATTGGAACTTCAGGAAACTAAAAAGGGCTACCAGCTAAAGAATGTGGGGATTGGCTTCCTGCCCCCAGGCACTATTGTCGATGGAGCTTTAAAGGACCCAGGCGCTGTTACTGATATTATCAAAAATTTAGTGTCGAATCTTGACATAAAAACTAAAAATGTAGCTACCTCAATATCCGGACACTCTGTAATTGTTAAAAATATATCTCTGCCCGTTATGCCTGAGAATGAACTTGAGGAATCAATTAAATGGGAAGCAGAACAGTATATCCCCTTTGAGATTGATGATGTGAATATTGATTTTCATATATGGGGAGAAAACCCTGAAGACAAAAGTCAAATGAATGTACTCCTGGTAGCTGCTAAACAGGACATTATTAACGATTACACTAAGGTAATAAAAGAAGCCGGGTTGAATGCTGTTGTGATGGATGTTGATTCCTTTGCCTTAGAGAATATGTTTGAGATGAATTACCCATATAATGAAGATGAGGTAATAGCCCTTGTCGATATTGGCGCTAGTGTTTTGAATATGAATATTCTTAAAAATGGTATCTCTGTTTTTACACGAGCCATATCTATTGGAGGCAATAAGATTACTGCGGAGATTCAAAAGAGAAAGGATATTGGCTACGAGGAAGCGGAGACTCTGAAGATAGGTGGACAGGTCAAGGAGATCGACTATAGTGAGATAGAAGATATTGTTAAGGAGGTATCCCTCTCATTGGCTACAGAGATTCAAAGATCTATGGACTTCTTCTGGGCAACCTTTACAGATCAACACATCAATAAAATATACCTGAGCGGAGGATGCTCAAAGAGCATTGAATTAAAAAGGCTCATAGAGGATAGGGTATCAGATATTCCCGTAGAGGTACTAAACCCCTTTGCAGGTATTGATTGTGGTGAAAAGGCATTTGACCCGGAATACCTTGAATACATCGCTCCGCTGATGGCTGTGGGTGTAGGTTTGGCATTAAGATGGACTGGGGACAAATGATAAGGATAAATCTATTACCAGTAAGGGAAGATAGAAAGAAAGAAGGTGCAAGGCAATCAATATCTATAGGTATACTCTCTTTGGTACTGTTGGTACTTGTTCTTGGTTATATTCAGATTAATGCATCCAGGAAAATCAATACATTAAACTCTGAGATTAAAAGTACCGAAGATGAGATCACTCGCTTAAATAAAGTAGTGGGGGATGTCGAAGAATATAAAAAAAGAAAGAAAGAACTGCAGGATAAGATTAAGGTCATTGGCATGTTGAATCGTAAAAAGACCGGCCCGGTACACATGCTGGACGAACTCAGTAAAAACACCCCAGGCAAATTATGGATTACCTCATTGCAAGAAATCGATTTAAAATTAACCCTGAGTGGTATAGCACTGGATAATGAAACGATTGCCAGCTTTATGAGGAACATGGAAAGGTCAACCTATTTCTCAGATATTGAGATTATTCAATCACAGCAAGAAATACAGGAAGGTTTGAGACTTAAAAGGTTCGATATCACATGCCGGGTATTACTGCCTGAAAATAAGTGAGTAATTGAAGTGGCTCCCGTACTGGATAAAATAGCAAAATTACCTACTCCAAAAAGGATAATGATACTTATAGGTATCTTGCTTTTGATATCTGGTGGTTACTACTACCTTTTTTATATGCCCAAGCAGACAGAGATAACCCAGCTTCAATCTAAATTGGAGCAATTGCAATCAGATTTGATAAAAAGACAGACTATTGCTAGAAAACTGCCACAATTTAAGAAAGAAGTGGTAAAATTGAATGAGGATTTTACTATAGCATTAGTCCAGCTCCCAAACAAAAAAGAAATCTCTACTCTGTTATCCAGCGTATCCAAGTTGGGAAGGGAGACAGGGCTTGAGTTTTTGTTTTTTAAGCCACTGCCAGAGGTGAAACAAGGTTTTTATGCTGAAATTCCTGTTGATATTACGGTGTTAGGAAACTTTCACAAAGTTGCTACCTTCTTTGACAGGGTGAGTAGGCTCTCCCGTATTGTAAATATTACAAACCTCAACATGAGTAATACAAAAACTTCTGATAGAGAAGTTTCATTGACCACCTCTTGTCTGGCAACAACCTTTAGATTTCTTGAGAAAGAAGATAAAAGTGAGACTAAGAA
>PFIF01000235.1 GCA_002782605.1 Deltaproteobacteria bacterium CG_4_8_14_3_um_filter_43_13
TGAGTAGTTACGATATTAAAGCTGGGGGGAGAAGGTCCATACGGGTAATGGATAACGGTGAAGGGATGGAAGGAGATGACGCATTACTGTCCATTGAAAGGCATTCTACAAGCAAGGTGTTTCGGGATGCGGATCTCTTTAGAATTAACACAATGGGCTTCAGGGGAGAAGCCCTGCCAAGTATTGGATCGGTCTCTAAGATGCGGATTACAACGAAGCCTGATGGTTCTTTGGCCGGCACCCACGTATACTCTGAGGGTGGGAAAATAAAGGAGGTTTCTGAAGCGGGCTGTCCTGAAGGGACAACTATTGAAGTCAACAATCTCTTTTATAATACACCGGCCAGATTAAAATTTTTAAAGACAGACAATACGGAATTGGGTCACATCGTTGATGTTGTTGCCCAGACAGCCCTGGCAAATCCTGAGATACATTTTAAACTCGTTCATAATGGCACGGTAATCATCAATGCACCTATTACCAAAAATCTTATGAATAGAATGACTGAGTTGCTGGGCAGGGATGTCTATGGGAATCTGTACGAGGTATTGCTGACGCAAGAGGCTATAGATATTAAGGGATTCATATCTCAACCCAATTTTACACGTTCAACGGGCAGAGCCATTTATACCTATGTAAACAGGCGATTTGTCAGGGATAAGGTAGTTAATCACGCCATTATGGAGGCATACAGAACCTTAATAATGAAGAATAGGTATCCTGTAGTAATCCTATTTATAAACATTCCGGTTCATTGGGTTGATGTGAATGTCCATCCAACAAAGAGAGAGGTAAGGTTTCAAGAACAGCAAAAGGTCCATGACCTTATTGTTGAAGCACTACAGGGCACTTTGAGGAAAGCCCCGTGGATTAAGGAAAGATTGGTAATTCCTTATGAGATGCCACCTGTAGATTCAACGGTCGAAGATCATAGTCATCGAATAGCAGAGGATCTTCCCGTGTATTCATTTTCCCCCCTTCCTCTCTTCTTCTCTTCTTTGATCCCAATCAGTCAGGTTAAAGACACCTATATACTCTGTTCATGCGATGAAGGATTAATCCTTGTTGACCAACATGCAGCCCATGAGAGAATCATCTTTGAGACGCTAAAAGAAGAATACCTGAATTCCAATGTTGTCTCCCAGGGGTTATTGGTGCCTCAACACATCGAGTTGAGCTATAGAGAAGCCAGATTTTTGGAAAAACACATCAGTAAACTATCAGAAGTGGGTTTGGAGGTAGAGCCGTTTGGCGGGGATACCTTTATAGTCAAATCCGTTCCCCAGATACTAATCAACAAGGACTATCGCCAGCTTATCATGGACATCATTGATGGACTCTATCCTTACGGCAAGTCATTCAAATTAGAGGAATCTATCGAAAAAATCCTGATCTTAATGGCATGTCATGGGGCTATTAAAGCGAATCAGCGCCTGAGCCCCAGGGAGATTGAAACCCTATTACAACAACTGGACAGGGTAGGATCTTCTACCAACTGCCCCCATGGAAGGCCTATTTTGAGGAAGATAACGTATCAGGAGATAGACAGGATGTTCAAAAGGGGTTAATTTGGTGGGGGCGATTATGGCAGAAAGAATATAGGATTTCTGGGTTTTCTATCCTTTCGTATTTCAAAGTGAAGGTGTGTCCCATTGGCCCTTCCTGTGTCCCCTACGAGTGCTATTTTCTGGCCTTTTTTCACAACGTCTCCTTCTTTAACCAGATTACAATCATTATGTGCATAGACAGTTACGTAATCGTCTTTATGGCTGAGGAGGATTAGATTACCATAGCCTCTTAATCCCCTTTCCCCCTCTCCGCTGTATATTACCTTACCATCATCTGCGGCAATAATTGGTGTACCCTTTGGGGCTCTAATATCTATGCCATCGTGTTTCTTTACATCTCTGACGCCAAATCTCGAGGTTATCTCCCCCTTTACAGGCCAGATAAACCTACCTTTATGGTAAAAGATTCCACTTTTTTCCGGGATGTCCTCTTTTCCTTGTGGATAGGCACTTACATTCAAGACCCTTTTTGCCCCAGGGATAAATATCCTCTGTCCTATTTCAATATTGGCTGGGTCATCTATGTCATTGATTTCAGATATCTCCTGGATATCGGCATTATAGGTCTTAGCTATCCTCCAAAGGGTTTGCCCTTGCTCCACCTTATGGTATACACCGTATACAGTCCTGCCACAGGCGGTAAGAAGTATCAGAAAAATGAGTACTGTATATACCCTTTTGTATGAGGTCATCACTCCTTAACTGAGATAGTAAACCGATAGCCTGGGAAACGGCCTCTCTTGCGTTTTTTGCCTGTATAATCTCTTTGCTCACATCCCAGGTATTTAATTTAACCCTTCCCAAAAGGGGATTGGAAACTGTTGTTATAAAACCCATGCGGACAGTTCTTCTATTAAGGAGTAATCTGTCAAATCCAGGCAGAGTGGGGTGATTGAAATACAGTTTTGAGCAATAGCCTGGGAATCAGAGTCTTTTATCTCCTCGAAATCCATATTACTGTTCCCAAACCAGTAGTATTTCTCTCCTCTAGGATCCACCTTTTCAACGATAGAACCGACGCGAAACCTTTTACCCTGTCTCGTAATTCTATATGGAGTATTTCCATCTATCTCGTTATTTGGGATATTTACATTGAAAAATGTCCCTTTAGGAAGTCCGTTTTTAAGGAGATGTTTAGCAAGTCTTACAGCGAAGGCGGCACCAGTTTGGAATTTAAAGTCCTCACCCGCAACCAAGGAAATGGCAAAAGATGGTATGCCGAGCATAGTTCCTTCTCGGGCAGCAGCAACGGTACCGGAGTAGACTATATCACCCCCAAGGTTCCCGCCTTTGTTGATTCCTGAAACGATTAAATCAGGTTTAGCTTTTAAAATACTGTTAACACCCAGATTCACGCAGTCCGTAGGAGTACCATTCACAGAGTAGCATTGAGGAGCAATCTCTTTTACACGAAGTGGCTTATGGAGAGTTAATGAATGGCTGACAGCACTCATTTCTCTATCCGGGGCCACGACCCATACTTCCGCAATAGACCTGAGGGCATCGGTCAGGGTTACCAGACCCTGAGAACGGATGCCGTCATCATTTGTTACCACGATCTTCAATATTTTGTCACCTAATATTTTCCGCCCTTAGCTTTTTTTGGCATCTTTCCAGAAATTCGGAGTCCTCTTATTAAAGAATGCGTCATGCGCCTCCTTCACCTCTGGTCTGTCAAAGAAGTCAGGTGCAATAAGAGACAGGATCTTATCGGTAGTCCACAGTATCTCATTTCCAACAGCATTAAAGCTCTGTTTTACAATCTGAAGACACGTAGGAGAAAGGCCAAATAGATCCTCACACCATCTGTCGACTTCCTCTTCGAGTTTTACCTCAGGGACAACCGCATTTATCAGACCCATTTCATATGCCTGCCGGGCAGTATATTGACGGCAGACCATCCACATTTCCTTTGCCCTTTTTAGCCCTAAAACATAGGCCGAGGAAGCCACGAGATGACCGTGGGCAGGGCTTGCCACTCTAGGGCCGTTCTGACCAAAAATGGCGTTATCGGAAGCGATAGTGAAGTCACAGTGATAGGCCAGATGATTATGCCCACCAATACAATACCCCCTTACGGCTGCAATAACCGGCTTAAGGCAGTTTTGAATTGCACCATCAAAGTTAGGAACGCTTGCCAATGCCATACCCCCCGGACCTTGAAGACCACCATCGGCTTCCCATTCCATATCACCGCCGACACCAAAATGATTTCCGGCACCGGTATATACCACAACCCCAATATTCTTATCGTTGCTTGCTTCCGAAACAGTTTCAGCTATCTCTGCCCAGCCAAAGTTCGTCATGGCGTTCATCTTTTGCGGACGGTTAAACATTATCCTTGCTACCCCACCACCGGTGTCTCTGTATTTCTTGTGGTATACTACCTCCTTAAGATTCATGTTTGTAACGGGTTCCCATTCCGACCATGTCATGGCTAAAATCCTCCTATAATTGTTTTTGCTTGGTTCATTTCCTTGAATAATGTTTGAGAATCTACAGTACTAATTTCAGGGGGGAGCTTACCCTCTACCTGCAAAAGCTGTGACCATAAGGGACAAGCCATAAGTGAAATCCCTGCATCCTTCGCTGATTTGAGCAAACGGTAGATGTCAATCCATCTTTTGTCTTTTTCGCTTGCTATTTGGAGACCCATAGCTGTTGCATTTTTTGATACCTTTATCTTAGTATCCCGGTTTTCCATCAGAGGCGACCATCGGAAAGAACCTCCGGCAAGGGCAGCCAGAGCTTCCTGTGTAAACACAATTCCTGGATTACCTCCGTTCTTCTTGGCTTCCATAGCCATAGCTATATTGCTAATAACCGAATTCTCTAAAGCATCTCGACAAATCAACATAATATCCATTTCTATTTTACCTCCCATTAGTCATATTTATAAGTTTCTACAACAATTATAAGATTACTCCACCCCCTTTCTTTTTAACCATTCTTTAAAGGGTATTAGTCAACTAAGTTGTCGTTTAATATCAATATTAATTAGTTCAGACTG
>PFIF01000243.1 GCA_002782605.1 Deltaproteobacteria bacterium CG_4_8_14_3_um_filter_43_13
CGGCGTTTTTACCTTCATATATGAGTTTGAAAGAATAAAGAAGATTATTGAGTTGACTAATAAAAGATACTTTCTTCCATATATAAGCAATACATTTCATGGTCGGGACATATTTGCACCAGCCGCTGCATACTTGTCTAAGGGGACTTCTTTGGAGGATTTGGGGGAAATATGCGATGATGTTGTGAGGTTTGATATACCGAGACCTGAGACAGAAAGAGGTATAATAAAAGGTGTAGTACTCCATGTAGATAGGTTTGGTAATCTTATATCCAATATACCTGAAGTTTTATTCAGAGAGTTGGTAGGGAAGGGGAGATATGAGATATCTATTGGCGGGGAGGTATTAGAGGATATTAAGGGGTCATATTCTGAAGTAAAAGAAGGACAGGCTCTAGCAGTTTTTGGAAGCTCTGGCTATCTGGAGATATCTGTAAGAGGTCAAAATGCTCGAGAAAAACTCAAATTGAATAAGGGAAATGAGGTTAAAGTGGTTTATAAATAATTCAGACTAACTATTGATATATTCACGCTTTTCAGCCTTGCAATAACAATGTAAGAAACTCTACTGAGTTTGTATTAGCATATTATAAACGCCAGCCTGGAAAAAATGGATTGCGAGAAACGGCAACTTATACTTATAGATATAAGGGGCACGTTGTTGCCGGATCGAAGGGGACGGAACGGTTATGCTGTTTTTCAAAATATGAAATGGAGCTGATATGCCGATGAGATATTTTATCTCCTTTATAATATTCTTTTTGTTGTGGGTAATATGGTCTGGTCAGTTTGATTTTTTTCACCTCTCCTTGGGGGTTATCTCTTGTGTCCTTGTGATCTCCATATCACATGACCTCCTGTTCCAGCGGAAGAACTTTCAGAAGAAGGATATAACAGAGACTGCCCGGTTCATTAAATATATACCCTGGCTTTTATATCAGATCGTACTGGCCAATATACATGTGGCAAAACTGGCATTACATCCAAGGATGAACGACCTCATTGATCCTCATATAATAAGGTTTAAAACTAAGTTAAGAAAGGACATGTCACTTGTAACATTTGCCAATTCTATTACTCTCACACCTGGTACCATTACAATCCTTATAAGAGATGGGTACTACTTTGTGCATGCTATAGACATGAAAGTTGCTGAAGATCTTCCAGGGGAGATGGAAGAAAGGGTGTGCCATGTATTTATGGAGGATTCAGATGGATAATTTCTTCTTAGCCATAGCTCTGGTATTAAGTTTTTTGGTTTTGATATGCCTCTATCGTGCTGTATTTGGGCCAACAGTAATAGATAGGATTATAAGTGTTGGCGTCGTTGGTACCAAGACGTTGCTTGTCCTGCTCCTTATGGGGCTTATCTATAAAAGAATGGATATGTTTGTGGATATCTCTCTGTTGTATGCCATCCTGAGTTTTATCGGAGCACTTATTTTTGCAAAATACTTTGTAAGAAAAGGGGTTTTATAGATGTCTATTTTAACGGTAGTTCTAAATATTGTTGTGATAGTGCTTATTTCGTTTGGGGTCTTTTTCTTTGCCACTGGTACTGTTGGATTTCTCCGTTTTCCCGATTTTTATTCTAGGATGCAAGCCACCGGGAAATGTGATACTTTAGGGGTAGTTCTGTCATGTACTGGTGTAGCCCTTTATGCTCTGCATGACGGATTATCACTGGGAAATATATTGGTGAGTTTAAAGATAATGTTTATCGCTGTTTTTTGGTTCTTAGGGGGTCCCACTGCTACCCATGCTCTTTTGAACTCGGCATTCAAATCAGGGATTTTACCTTGGACAAAGGACGGGAAAGCTATTATAGAATGGCCACCAAAATAAAGGGGGGAATGATATGATATGGCAACTGGACCTCATACTGCTACCTCTCGTAATCATTTGTGCTATAGCTGCTATTACTGTTAGAGACCTCTTTAGTGCTACTGTCTTGCTCGGTGCCTTTAGCTTCTTAATGTGTATGTTATGGGCAGAAATGGGCGCTGTTGATGTGGCTTTTACCGAGGCAGCTGTGGGAGCGGGTGTGAGCACAGCTTTCTTTATAGCTGCAGTATTTGTAACCACAAGGAGGACAAAGGATTGAAATCTCTTGCTTTTATTGCAACGATTATTACAGGTGCCTTGCTCATCTTTGCTACAGTGGATTTTCCTGATTGGGGTGACCCTAATTCTCCAGCCAGTCTCCATGTCTCACCAAGATATATCGAAAAGACCGTCAAGGAGACAGGGGTACCCAACATGGTTACCTCCGTACTTGCCGATTACAGAGGCTATGATACCCTTTTTGAAACTACAGTGATATTCACTGCTGGAATTACAGCCGTTATGCTCATAAGGAGGCCACGCAAGTGATTACACCTTTGGAAAACATTATTATAAAAACACTTTGCAGACTTCTAATACCTTTTATACAGTTATTTGGACTTTATGTGATTGTACACGGGCATGGCAGCCCGGGAGGAGGATTTCAGGGTGGATGTATTCTGGCTGCAAGTTTTGTGCTCGTTGTAGTAGCATTCGATCTTCCAGAGGCAAAAAGAAGGTTTTCAGAAAAGTTGAATAACATCTTCTGTAGCCTTGGCGTATTTATATATGCATGGACTGGTTGGATGTGTCTCCTGCTGGGCGCAAATTTCCTCGATTATGGAATACTCAACAAAATCTTACCTGTAAACCCTGTTATGGCGAGGTACTATGGCATGTTCAGTATCGAAGTAGGTGTAGGAATTACTGTTATGGCTATTATGGTTTCTCTTTTCCTTGATCTCGTTACAGGCGGTAAACACGAGGAGGCATTGGATGAATAATGGGAACAATAGAATTTATCATAGGCAAGTATAATTACTGGGTCTATATAATACTAATGATGGTAGGATTCTACGCAATGATTGCCAAGCACAATTTAGTAAAAAAGCTTATAGGCATGAACATATTCCAGTGGGCCATAATCCTTTATTACGTTTCCATCGGTTCAAAAAAAGGGGGAGCTACAATACCCATTATTCAAAATGGGCATGGAGAGGTTACACATGCTATTGAAGCTGCCCAATATCTTAACCCTTTGCCTCACGTGCTTATGCTTACTGCCATAGTAGTAGGAGTCAGTACTACTGGAGTTGCTCTGGCACTGATAATAATGATTTACAGAAGATTTCACACTTTAGAAGAAGATGAGATAATAGACATATTAAGGGCTCCAAATAAATGATTTCAGAACAATTTCCAGCCTTAATTATTGTTTTTCCTTTGATAATGGCCTTACTTATCAATGTTGTCGGCTGGTGGAAGAAAGGGCTGTGTTTCTACATGGCCCTTTTAGCTATATCGGCAAGTTTCATTTCATCTCTAGGCATCCTAAAGACAGTTATCAACAAGGGCACTATTCACTATCGACTTGGTAATTGGGAACCGCCATGGGGCATTGAGTATGTAGTGGATCACCTCAATGCATTCATACTGGTTATCGTCTCCTTCATCAGCCTTGTTGTGACCATATATTCAAAGAAGAGTATTGAAAAAGAGATACCCGAAAAGATCCCCCAGTTTTATACCGTCTTCACCTTGCTAATGATGGGGCTTTTAGGAATAACAATAACAGGAGATGCTTTTAATCTCTATGTTCTTTTGGAGATTGCATCCCTGGCAAGCTATGGCCTTATAGCTATGGGAGATGATAAGGCGCCCCTTGCCAGTTTTAATTACTTGATTATGGGTACTATTGGTGCCTGCTTTTATTTATTGGGCGTTGGTTACCTTTATATAGTTACTGGTTCGCTTAATATGGCAGATCTATCCCAACTATTGCCTGAGCTTTACCAGTCTAAGGCTGTAATAGTCGCATTTGCCTTCTTTCTGGTAGGAGTGTCTATAAAGATGGCGCTCTTTCCATTACATGTATGGCTTCCTGATGCTTATACCCATGCACCGTCAACAGTAAGCGCATTTGTCGCATCCACAATGACCAAGGTGGGTGCATACGTCATGATTAGAGTTATGTTCACCATATTTAAACCTTATTTTGCCATTGAGATTATACCGGCTACTACCATACTCGGCTGGGTAGCTGTAACTGCTATGATGTTTGGCTGCATATTAGCCATAGCTCAAACCGATTTTAAAAGGATGCTCAGTTATATCTTAATTGCTGAAGTTGGTTATATAGTGTTAGGCATCAGTGTGGCGAATAGGATGGGCATGACAGGAGCCATTCTGCACATCCTTAACGATGCCTTTATGATGGCATGTCTGTTTTTTATAGCAGGAGCCATTATGTATAAGATTGACACAGGGGATATCTCCCAGTTCAGACATCTGAACAGGAAGATGCCTTTCACTATGGCCGCCTTCACGATAGCTGCCCTCTCTGTAATAGGTATACCGCCTACCTGCGGCTTTTTCAGTAAATGGTATTTGATTTTAGGAGCAATCGATGCCCAACAGTGGGTATTTGCAGTGGCCCTTGTGCTTAGCAGCTTATTAAGTGCTGTAGTATTTTTTAGGGTCATAGAGAATGTATACTTTGAGGGGTCAAGGGGTCAAGGGGTCAAGGGGTCTGTTTTTGATGAGGCACCAATGAGCATGCTTGTTCCCATATACATCATGGTTGCCGGAATAATGCTATTGGGTGTTTTCAGTGGGAAAATTATCTCCACTGTAATTCAGTTTGCAGTTCCCACGGGCTTTTAGGAGGAACAGATGGAGGTTATAACATCCATAAGGCCAGTTTTAGCCATCATTGTCTCTCTAATAGCGGCATGTCTCATCCTTATTACCGGTGAGAGGTCTAGAAATCTCAGGGAATTGTGGACAATCCTGGCCTCGGTAGCTAAATTCATCATTGTCGCCTCCATGATTCCATTTGTCCTTCAGGGTAAAGTTATAGAATACACTGTAATTTCCCTTGCTCCCGGGCTTTTATTACAATTCAGGGTAGATGCCTTTGGCCTTCTGTTTGGCATTCTGGCATCTACCCTCTGGATCGCCACCTCCCTCTATTCCATTGGCTATATGAGAGGTCTGAATGAGCATGCCCAGACCAGATATTTCTTCTGTTTTGCCATAGCCCTTTCCGCTACCATGGGGATTGCCTTTGCTGCCAATCTACTAACCCTCTTTATCTTCTATGAGATACTGACCATGGCTACCTATCCCCTGGTGGCTCATAAAGAAACGCCAGATGCCATAAAAGGCGGGAGGAAATATCTTGCCTATACATTAACCGCAGGTGTAGTTATCCTTTTAGCTTCAGCGATTATTTATAGCTTGACCGGGACTCTTGATTTTAAACCTGGTGGATATTTAGCAGGCCATGCATCGGCTGATATGCTCCGATTTCTTTTTGTAGCCTTAATTATGGGTTTTGGTGTAAAGGCAGCAATTATGCCCTTACATGAATGGCTGCCTACCGCTATGGTTGCTCCTGCGCCTGTTAGTGCCTTGCTTCATGCCGTGGCAGTAGTGAAGGCGGGTGTGTTCGGTGTATTAAGGGTTATCCTCTATGTCTTTGGCCCAAATCTTCTCCATGACATGGGACTCTGGTTGATATTAGCCTATTTTGTATCCTTTAGCGTAATCGTTAGCTGTTTTTTTGCTTTAGCGCAGGATAACTTAAAGAGGAGGCTTGCCTTCTCAACAATAAATAACCTTGCCATCATCATCTTGGGTGCAGCTCTCCTTTCTACTAGCGCTATCAAAGGAGGGATGCTTCATATGGCCTACCACGGCTTTATGAAGATCACCCTGTTTTTCGTTGCTGGTGCCATCTATGTGAAGACGCATAAAGAAGATGTGAGTGAGCTGGATGGATTGGGCAGGCAGATGCCTCTCACCCTCGGTTCATTTGCCATCGGAGCTATGGGGGTGGCTGGAATACCTCCTGTCTGTGGGTTCATAAGTAAATGGTATTTATGCCTCGGTTCTCTTGAGGCGAAAGAGATCGTCTTTCTTTTTGTCTTCCTTACCAGCGCCCTCTTGGATGCAGCATTCTTCTTCCCTATAGTGTACAGTTCTTTCTTTAAAAAGCCGAAGGGAGATGTAAACCCACATTTTGATGAGGCATCTATGTTTATGGTAATTCCCCTTATGGCAACGGCTATTGCCTCTTTGATATTGGGGATTTTTCCTAATGCCTTTGTGCATTTCTTTGAGATAGCTACCCTTGCTGTACGGAGCGTATTAGGAAGTTAAGCAATAATAGGAGGCTTAGCAATGAATGAAGAAGGAGAAGAAAAAATGGTGTTAACCCATGCACCTGTGCCGGGATATAAGAAAGTTTTTACTATAGTTTTAACAATAGCTGCTATATACCTTGCATTAATCCTTTTGAATACTTTTTGAGAAATGAAGGAGAATGAGATGGATAAAAAGTATTTTTTTGATAAACTTGAAAATGTTAAAAAATTTTTGCGGGTATTTTGGATATTGCTATTATTACTCCTTGTCATTGACTTCTTCATCAATAAACATCCTATTTTCCCATGGGAAGGCTGGCCTGAGTTTTATGCGACTTTTGGATTTGTCGCCTGTGTATGCCTCGTTTTGGCAGCAAAATACATCCTGCGCCCTCTCGTAAAGAGAAAAGAGGATTACTATGATTAGTACGGTTCCACCTGCGGCGATATTTATCTTCGGGGCATTGCTCATCCCGCTTTTAAAGGGAAGACTGAAGAGTATATATCTTTTGTTGTTGCCTGTTGTTAGCTTCATAAACCTGCTCAATATACCTGAAGGCACACATTGGGTAGTCAGATTTCTTGATTATGAGCTTGTCTTTGGCAGGATTGACAGGCTCAGTTTGCTTTTTGCGTATGTATTCCATTTAATATCTTTTATAGCAATACTTTATGCCATTCATGTAAAAGACGATTTACAACATGTTGCAGCCGTCATTTACGCCGGGGCTTCTTTAGGTGTCATTTTTGCAGGAGACCTATTTTCCCTCTTTGTCTTCTGGGAGATTATGGCAATAACCGCGACATGTCTTATATGGACTCGGAGGACAAAAAGATCGATCGCTGCAGGATTTAGATTTCTTTTAGTCCATATTTTTGGGGGTGTCTGTCTTCTGGCAGGCATACTCATAAATTTACAGAATACAGGCTCTATAGAGTTTGGGTATATAGGATTAAATGGATTGGCAACTTATCTCATATTTATTGGTTTTGGTATCAATTGTGCATGGCCAGGACTCCACGCATGGCTTATCGATGCCTATCCAGAGTCAACTGTTACAGGAACAGTATTTCTGAGTGCTTTTACTACTAAGTGCGCGATTTATGCCCTTGCAAGAGGTTTTCCTGGTACTGAGGCTCTTATATGGATAGGGGCAATAATGACGGCATTTCCCATCTTTTATGCTGTCATCGAGAATGACCTAAGGAGAGTGCTTTCCTACAGTCTCATTAACCAGATAGGATTTATGGTGGTTGGAATTGGAATAGGCACGCAATTATCTATAAATGGTGCTACTGCTCATGCCTTTGCTGACATTCTTTTTAAGGCACTTCTCTTCATGGCTATGGGAGCTGTTATGCACCAGACAGGAAAGATTAACGCCACTGATCTTGGCGGATTGTATAAGACCATGCCGCTGACATGTATATTCTGTATTGTAGGAGCTGCTTCAATTTCTGCTTTTCCTCTCTTCAGCGCTTTCTGCACCAAATCAATGGTTATTGAAGCAGTTGCCCTGGGAGACATGAAGATTATATGGTTTATTCTGCTGTTTGCATCAGCAGGCGTCTTCCATCATGCAGGTATTAAAATTCCTTATTTTGCGTTCTTCTCCCATGACTCCGGTATAAGGGCAAAGGAGCCTCCCCTTAACATGCTCCTTGCCATGGGGATTACTGCCTTTTTGTGTATTTTTATTGGTATAGCCCCCGGGGCCCTTTACAGCATCCTTCCTTATTCAGTTGATTATGTGCCATATACAGCAGCACATGTAACGGCTTCTTCCCAGCTACTTTTCTTCTCTGCGTTAGCCTTTACTCTCCTCATACTTTCTGGAATCTATCCAGCAGAAATAAGGGCTATCAATCTTGATAATGACTGGTTCTATAGAAAGGCGGGGGTTGCTTTTTTTAGGTTCTGCAATATGCCCTTGAATAGCTTCAGACTCAAGGTGCAGGAAGTCCTTTCCAGAGTGGTTAATTCCGTTGTAAGATTAAGCAGGGACCCCCTCTTTATTCCTGAGTTAGCAATAAGATATTTCCATCTGAAGACTGCACAGATATTTGTTCCAAAAGCCGAATCCCCGGGTACAACAGGAAAACTTGCTGAATTGGAGTTCAAATTCATGCGGCTTCAAAAAATAAGGGAAAGTGGAAGAGAATATGGCGCAGACATACCCAGTAGCCCTATAGGTGTGGGAGTTCTTTTATCCTTTGTCTTAATATTCTTTTATGTTTTGATCTACCTGCTGTTCTGAAAAGAGAACCTCATTCAATCATCGTTATTAGCCTAATGAAAATCAGAGAAAGAGTAGGGCTCTCTCCTAAGAAGATGGGTGCGTTCCATCTCCATCATCTTGGACAGATATTGACTAACACTCTTTCTGATATCTACGCAGGTTATCCCAAAAAACTTTTCAGGATACTCTTGAATCTCCTTGAAAATACTAACTACCTCTGGTACACTTATCTCCACTTTCATGGGCGATTTTCCTCTCTTTCTAGGTTTTGTGCTAAAACCCTTTTAAAGGAAAAGCATCTTTTTCCTCATCCCTTTTAGGATTTATGCAAAATATTTTACACTCCCGAGATGTAAGGTTTTTGGTGGTGTCCGTTGTCAGTGGTCAATTGTGTTTGTATATCCAAATACTTAGACGAAGTACTGGAATGTCAGTGCCTTCGTTGCTATTTGGTTGAAATGATTGATTTTTTGGTTTCATGCAACGAATCCACCTAAGGCGGAACAACTATCAACGGACACCACCCAAATTTCCAAGGAGAAATTAAATGGAAGGCATACAGAGTTTGTATATGTACCTTTTGATTGTTTTTTTTCTTATCTGTTCAGGCTTTTTTTCTGGATCTGAGACAGCTTTTCTCTCATTGAGTAAGTTACGGGTGAAACAACTGGGAAAAGACAAGCCCAACATAGGGAAAGGGATTGAAAAAATATTGAAGGAGCCAGATCAGCTTATAGGCACTCTCCTGGTAGGCAATAATATAGTTAATATTGCTGCTACGGCAGCGGCTACAGCAATTGCAATTTCCATATTCGGGAAGGAAGGGATATTTATTGCAACTGTGTGCATGACTCTTATCCTGTTGATCTTCTCTGAGATTACTCCCAAAACCTATGCAGCTTACAACGCCATGAAATTTTCCTTAGTAGCCATCTATCCTGTCCGTTTTTTTATTGTCCTTTTTCATCCAATTGTGTGGGTAACTTCAAGGATTTCCCATTTTCTATTGCTTATAATGGGCCAAAAGGGGAAATCACGCTGGTCGCCTATAACTGAAGAAGAAATTGAGACTCTGATAGAGGTGGGCGAGGAAGAGGGAGCCTTTGAACCTAGAAAGGGAAGAATGCTTGCGGGTATATTTGACTTAACCGATTTGACTGTTGAAGATTTAATGGTTCCTGTAAACGACATTGTTTCTATTGAAGTAAGTATGGGGTTAGATGAAATTGAAAGGGTAATTACGGAAAATGAGTTTTCGCGGTACCCGGTTTATGAAAAGGATATAAATAATATCCTTGGCTATCTTCATGTTAAAGATTTTTTTAAGGGGAAGAACAGGCCTGATTTAGCTATTAAGGATATCATCCGTCAACCTCTCTTCATCCCGGAGACAAAGGTCGTTTACGTCCAGCTTCTGGATTTTCAAAAAGAGAGGGCACACATGGCATTTGTTGTAGATGAATACGGGAATATAAGGGGTATTGTAACCATGGAAGACATCATAGAAGAGATTACAGGTGAGATATATGATGAATCTGATCTAATAAAGAGTCCCTACGTGTTACAAAAAGACGGTTCAATCCTAATTGAAAGTGACATAAAAATTAGGGATGTTAACAGGTTATTGACTATCTCATTGCCGGAAGAGGACAATCCTACCCTGGGGGCTCTAATATTGAAGGAGATGGGTAGAATTCCTGAAGAGGGTGAAGAATTGACCATAGACCGCTATAGGATAAAGATATGTACAGTTGAAGATCGCTCAATAGGAAGGGTACGGATTAAAAAGGAAGAGACAGGAGTCTCCGAAAATGAAGATTAACTAAAGGAGTAATATATAAAGAGTGGAAAACTTGCGAACACTTCAAAGAAGGGAGGGTGTATTATGATCGTCCAATGGGGGGGATACTGTGGTTGGAATATGGGGCCTGGCATGATGGGGAGCTGGGGAATAGGATGGCTGGGCATGATCTTTATGTTAGTCTTTTGGTCATTGGTTATTATTGGTCTGATTTTCCTCATCAAGTGGCTGATTCAGACAACAGGCAGCGGAAAAGACCTTGCCCCATACGGTTCCAGAGCACTTGATGTCCTCAAGGAAAGGTATGCACGGGGTGAGATCAGCAAGGAGGAGTTTGAGGAAAAGAAGAATGACCTGATAAAATAACAGCGGGCTTAAGCCTGCTGTTGAGTGAGTTTCAGCCCTGCAAGGAAGGCTTCGTTACAGGCTGAAACTATTTTATGCTTCCCCTTTCCGGCAAATCTGGAATTAATCTCCTCCAGAATTGACTCTTTTGATATCAATCCCGATGCAGCTACATAGGCACCAAGCATGACCAGATTGGTATTCATTATACTGCCCAGCTTTGTTGCTTCCTCTATTGCGGATACATACCTAATGTCCGCGTCATTTCTCTTCACTTTGTTTCCCTCATTCATTCCTGTGGACTCTATCAACATCAAGCCGCCAGGTTTAACCCTGTTTTCAAAATCCGGGATTCTCGAGGCCCCTAGAACCATTACACAGGAGCTTCTGTATATCACCGGTGATGAAATTCTTTTATGTGAGAACATAACGCAGCACTCACTTTCTCCTCCACGCATCATGGTCGCATAGCTGGGAAACCATGCCACATTTTCAAACTCCTTGAGGGCAGCTTTAGCCAGCATGTCTCCTATGGTTACAATGCCCCATCCTCCGATCCCGGCTATGAGTAATTCTCCTTTGTTAGCATCTTTACGCTCCATGACTCCTCCTTCTGAATCAGTCTTTTATCCTCAATCGTGAGAATCTACATTTTTGAATTCGCCAAGGGGATACTCGGCTATAACTTTTTCTTCTACAAACCTCATTGCGTCTAACGGTTCCATACGCCAGTTCACTGGACAAGTGGTCAATATCTCTACAAAGCCGAGTCCTGTTCCGTTTGCCTGCTTTTGGAGCGCAGATTTTATGTATTTCTTCGTGCGTTGGTAGTTGGCAAAGCTGTTTAGCGCCCCACGGGCACTGTAGGCAACTCCTTTTATTGTAGCCAACATCTCCGGTACATGAAGTGGATATCCATGTGTTGCGCCACTCCTTCCCTCCGGAGTAGTCGTTGTCACCTGACCCATGAGGGTTGTAGGTGCCATCTGTCCCCCGGTTGTTCCATAATTGGTGTTATTGAGCATAAATATTGTAATTTTGTCCCCTCTGGCAGCCGAATTTACCAGGTATCCCGCCCCGATGGCCGCACAGTCGCCGTCACCCTGTATCGTAAAGACAATAACGTCATCATAGTTGGCTTCTTTTATCCCCTTAGCCACGGAAGGGGCAGATCCGTGGGCACATAGGGACATATCTATCTTTCCTGCGAAAAAGCCCATACCTGCACAGCCCACACCAATGACAACCACAGACTTTCGAATCATTCCGAGTTCCTCCAGTACCTCGGTCACAAGCTTGCATGCCAGTGGGCTCCCGCAACCGGGACAGGATGGCAGTGGAAAGGGGAGCTTATAATCTGAATGCCCATAAATCTTTTCTTTATTCACAGAATCGGCTTTGTTATTCATATCAACCTTTTTACCTCCTCGAAAATGGTCTCTGGAAAGATCATCCCTAATTCTCCAGCAACATGCCTGGAAGACATCCCTAAAAACGAAACAAGGCTTTTGTCCTCAACACCCAGCCATACATCCTCCAATAGCTGGCCCATACTGTCTTCAACCACCAAGAACCTGCAACCCTGAGATGCCTTTTGTTTTAACATATCATAGGGAAATGGCCAAAGGGTTATGGGCTGGATCGTGCCTACCTTCAGCCCCTCGCTGCGGGCCATATTTACGGCCTCCTCGCAACAACGGGCCACGTACCCATACGATATCAGGAGTAATTCAGCATCTTCTGCCTGATATGTTCTGAACCTTACTTCAGATTCAGCTATCTTCTTATATTTTTCGTGAATCTGCTCAATGATGGTTTTATAAATAGGGGGTATGAGTCCCCTGGTTGAATGGATATGATCGAATTTGCCTCCTTTCTTGTCTATACCTTTCAACGCCCAATCCTTTGGAGGTAATGGGCCGAAATCCAGAGGCGTTACATCGGTATACTCGGCTATCTGGATAAGTATACCGTCTGCCAAAACTACTGTAAGGATGCGATACTTATCTGCCAGGTAAAAGGCAAGCTGCATCAGGTCATGACATTCCTGAACCGATGAAGGGGCAAGAACAATGGTCTTATACCCTCCCTGTCCGCCTCCTCGGGTAGCTGACAGATAATCGGTCTGGGCATGACGGGTGGTGCCCTGACCAGGGCCACCTCTTTGAACATTTACAACAACGCACGGCAATTCACAAAAACTTATATGAGATAATATCTCCTGCATCAATCCCCAGCCCGGGCTTGCCGTAGATGTCATTACCCTGACTCCTGCAGCAGCAGCCCCAAAGACCATAGAGGCAGAGGACGATTCACTCTCAGCCTGTACGAAACGCCCTCCTCTTTTTGGCAATTCACGGGCAAAAAACTCTGTTATCTCGTTTTGTGGCGTAATAGGATAGCCAAAAAAATGCAGACATCCCGCGTTCAAAGCCCCACGTCCTACAGCCTCGTAGCCATGAATAAACACCTTTCCCCCCATATTTGTCCTCCTTAAATGCGTTAAAAGAAGAATTGCAGCAATTTCAACAATTTTCGATTTGCATACCTTCCAGGTATTAAGATATGTCATTCCGCATCATTTGCAGAATATTGTATTCGAACATAGTTTGAAATATTTCAATTGTCAATGCAGAAAATTATAAAAATCTTTTCCCCTTGACTTCACCTTTCACCGGATGCTATATTTTTAGAGTATTTAATAGGATTTGGAGTTAAATATCAGATTCTATTTTCTTGCTGAGATGGGTTATGAAAAGAAGAACCACGAGACAGATTTCGATAGGCAATGTTAAAATCGGTGGTGGTGCTCCGATTTCGGTTCAATCCATGACCAATACCGACACAAGGGATTACCTGTCTACCATCTCCCAGATCCGTCGATTGGAATCGATAGGGTGTGAGATCATAAGGGTTGCCGTTCCAGACATGGAAGCAGCAGAGAAACTGGGGGAAATAAAAAAGGGTATAAGTATACCCCTCATAGCCGATATCCATTTTGATTATAGATTGGCCCTTAGGGCTGTCGAAGAAGGGGTTGATGGCCTGAGGATCAATCCAGGGAACATTGGTGGAAAAGCTAAGATTAAATCTGTGGTGGAGGCGGCTAAAGAAAGAAAAATACCGATAAGAATAGGGATCAATTCTGGCTCGATAGAAAAAAAGCTCCTTTCCAAGTATGGTCATCCTACTCCTCGGGCTATGGTGGAAAGCGCACTAAGCAATATCAATATGCTTGAATCTTTGAACTTCCATGATATTAAAGTCTCCTTAAAGGCGTCTAATGTCATTGATACTGTTGAGGCTTATAGATTAATGTCGGAAAAGGTTGACTATCCCCTTCACGTAGGTATCACAGAGGCAGGAACATCCTTTTCTGGAACAATAAAGTCATCTATAGGTATTGGCATACTACTGAATGAAGGGATAGGGGATACTATTCGTGTATCATTGACAGCTCCTCCTGTGGAGGAAGTCCGAGCTGGATATGAGATTCTCAAGGCATTAGGCCTCCGCTATCGAGGTATAAACCTCATATCATGCCCTACTTGTGGCAGGTGTGAGATCGACCTGATTAATTTGGCCAATGAGATTGAAGGGAGATTAACTCATATTACTATGCCCTTAAATATAGCTGTCATGGGTTGTGTAGTCAACGGGCCTGGCGAAGCCAGAGAGGCAGATATCGGGATTGCCGGTGGGAAGGAGACTGGTATTTTATTTAAGAAGGGCAGGGTAGTTAAAAAGATAAAAGAGATAGAGTTTGTCGATGTATTTGTTCAGGAAGTAGAAAAAATGATTAACAACGGACGACGGTAAACGGCGAACGGTAAGCGGTAAACGGACTATGCGTTATTCGAGAATGTTAATTCCAACTTTAAAAGAAGACCCGACAGAGGCTGAGGTGGTGAGCCATAAACTGATGCTTCGGGCTGGGATGATTCGGAAACTGGCAGCAGGGATTTACTCCTACCTGCCTCTTGCCAAAAGGACATTCAACAAAGTGGAACAGATAATCCGGGAAGAGATGAACAGGGCAGGGGCTCAAGAGGTAACCCTTCCCAGCGTTCAGCCTTCTGATATTTGGCAGGAGAGCGGAAGATGGGACATCTATGGGAAAGAACTTTTGAGGTTCAAGGATCGGAATGATCGTGATTTCTGTCTTGGCCCTACCCATGAAGAGGTAATTACCGATTTGGTCAGAAGGGAGATAAAGTCTTACCGTCAATTACCCTTGATCCTATACCAGATTCAAACCAAGTTTCGCGATGAGATACGCCCACGTTTCGGGTTAATGAGGGGCAGAGAGTTTACCATGAAGGATGCCTACAGCTTTGATATCGACGAAGGTGGTGCGGAAGAGAGTTATAACCGAATGTTTCAGGCATATAACCGAATATTTGAGAGATGTGGACTGGAATTTAGGGCAGCAGAGGCAGACTCCGGGGCAATTGGCGGGAGCTTTTCCCATGAATTTATGGTTATGGCAGACTCAGGAGAAAGTGCAATTGTGAGTTGTTATTCCTGCAATTATGCTGCAAATGTGGAGAAGGCAGAGGCGAGACACTCCAATCTCACTTTCCAAGAGAAAGAATCAGCACTTCCAAAGGAGGTTCAGAAGGTTCATACACCGGACAGGAAGACGGTGGAAGATGTTACGGGTTTCTTAAAGGTAAATCCCAAAGACCTTGTTAAAACCCTTGTATATGAAACCGATAAAGGGGCTGTTGCTGTACTGGTCAGGGGTGACCATGAGATCAACGAGGTTAAGCTGAAAAACCTCCTTGGCTGTAATTACCTGAATCTTGCCCAGGATGAAATAATCAGGGAAATAACCCATGCTCCAATAGGGTTTGCTGGGCCTGTCGGTTTGAGAACAAAGATAGTTGCTGATAATGCCGTTTCTGAGATGTCCAATTTTATCACAGGGGGAAATGAAAAGGATATCCACCTTATCAATGTAAATATCAGGGATTTCAAAGTCGACATCTTTGCTGACCTGAGAATAGTCACGAAAGATGATCCATGTCCCAGATGTAATGGAAAGCTGAGATTCAGCAGAGGGATTGAAGTTGGACACGTCTTTAAGCTAGGCACCAAATACAGTGAGGCTCTTGGGGCAACCTTCCTGGATGCTCATGGAAAGGAGCAATTGATCGTAATGGGTTGCTACGGCATTGGAGTGGGTAGGACAGTGGCTGCTGCTATTGAACAGAATCACGATGATAATGGTATTCTCTTTCCGATCCCTATAGCCCCTTTTCGGATATTGATTTTACCTGTTAACATGAATCAAAAAGAGGTAAAGGATGCATCTGAGGACATATACCTCTCCCTTAGTGAGAGGGGCTATGATGTGCTTTTTGACGATCGTGAAGAGAGCCCTGGGATAAAATTTAAAGATGCTGACCTTATAGGCATACCCATTCGTCTGACTATTAGCAGCAGAACCCTTAAAAATGGTATGATGGAACTGAAGCTAAGAAAGACGGGAGAGGTTATTATGGTTAAGAAAGAAGATGTCGTGGCTGAGGTGGGTAGACGTCTTAATGGAGAGTAGTTTAATATAGAATTGGCTTTTTGTGGACATGAAAGTTATCAATAATTCCCATTCCCTTACCCACGTATAGGATTTAGCCCTGCCCTAATCAGGGAAAAGAAAGGAGCTATATCTCCATCAAAGGTGATCTCGCCCAGGAACCAGTCCATGCCTATTTAAATAATCTACAGGAAAACTTTCACCTTGTCAATGATTGGCTTTTCGTACCGGAACTCCGATATAAGGATCAAAAATAGTTATGGCGTCACAAATAGATTCGCCGGAGTTATGTGAATGAATTAGGGAGGCGAGAGTCCAGTGTA
>PFIF01000109.1 GCA_002782605.1 Deltaproteobacteria bacterium CG_4_8_14_3_um_filter_43_13
TTAAAGATAGGGGGTTGAAGGATGCCAATATATGAATATAGATGTGACCTTTGTGGGGAAGAATTTGAGGAATTGGTCTTCGGAACTTCTCCAAAGGTGAATTGTCCAAAATGTAAAAAGGCAAAGGTTACAAAGTTGATGTCTGCCTGTAGCTTCAAAAGCGGCGGTAATTTTTCAAGCTCTGCCGGAGACAGTACTTGTGGAACTTGTTCATCACACAACTGCAGTTCGTGTCATTAGTTCATCCTGAAAAATTTTCTCCCTTTTCCTTTTTTGCCTTGATTGATATGGAAAGGTTTTGAATGAGATACTACCCGATAAGCATAGACATAACAGACAAGAGATGTGTTGTGCTGGGTGGTGGAGGGGTTGCTGAAAGGAAGGTAGAATCGCTTTTAAGATGCAGGGGGAGAGTCACTGTAATAAGCCCTGATTTGACTCCCCGATTGGAAGAGCTCCTCTCACATAACAAAATCCAACACTTATGCAGAGAGTACCAGAGGGGAGATTTTGAGTATGCCTTTCTGGTCTTTGTTGCTACCAATGATTCCATGGTAAATACCGAGGCCAGCCAGGAGGCTCTGGAAAGGGGGGTCCTGGTTAATACAGTAGACACACCAAAGAGATGTAACTTTATAGTTCCGTCTGTGGTAGATCGGGATGATTTGGTTATAACCATCTCTACCTCTGGAAAAAGCCCTGCCCTTGCTAAAAAAATAAGGGAAGAGCTGGAAAATAGCTACGGAGAAGAGTACAGCATCTTTCTGACCATAATGGGTGCCGTACGAGAAAGGCTGTTAAAGGCGAGTAATAATTCAGAAAAAAACAGAAAAATATTCTACAGACTGGTAGACTCAAATATGCTTGATCTTATAAAGGAAGGGAAAAAGGATAAGGTGGATAGTATCCTGCTGGATGCTCTGGGTGAGGGGTACTCGTTGGACGAATTGGGGATCTGCCTCCAGGCGTTATAAGGGTTTCAAAGATGAACACACTGTTTTTCAAGATCGTATTGGTCTTTTATTTAGCTGGAACACTTAGCTATCTATTGTACCTGTTTAAACAAAGACCCCGCATTTCTAAGGCTGCCACTATTATCCTGACCAGTGGTTTTGTTTTTCATACCATAAGTTTAATCCTGAGGTATCTTGAAGCGGGGTACACCCCAATCACCAACCTTTATGAAGCGCCTTCATTCCTAGCATGGGCAATAGTTGGTGTCTATCTGTTTATCCAATTTAAATATAGGGTTACTTCTCTTGGCTCTTTTATCTCACCTGTCGCATCTATCTTAACCCTTGTCTCTTCTGCCTTTTCCAAAGAGATTGTCCCTCTCTCGCCTGTATTGAGGAGCTTCTGGCTGCCTATTCATGTAATTCTGGCGTTTCTAGGCGATGCTATTTTTGCCCTGGCCTTCTGTGCCGGAGTTATGTATCTGATGCAGGAACATCAGATAAAGTCAAAAAAGATCGGCTCCTTTTACCATAGGCTGCCCTCTTTAAAACTACTGGATGATATAAATCATTATTCTCTAACTATAGGGTTCCTCTTGCTTACCATGGCAATGGTTACCGGTTCAATATGGGCAAGGCATGCATGGGGGGCTTTCTGGAGCTGGGATGCCAAACAGGTCTGGTCATTGCTTACATGGGTCTTTTACGCAGCCTTGCTGCATGGAAGAATAAATATAGGTTGGAGAGGCAGGGTAGCCGCAATTTTTGCAATTCTTGGTTTTTTTGCAGTTATGTTTTCCTTCCTTGGGGTAAATACCCTGCTTTCAGGGTTACATACGTATGATAGATGATCAAATTTTTCATTTTTCGGTATGAACTAAGGTAGAAGATGCATATAATCGTTGTAGGTTTAAATCATAAGACGGCCCCTGTTGAATTGAGGGAAAAGCTGTACTTTCCATCAGAAAACATTGAAGAGCCTCTGAAAAGGGTAACAAGCCTTCCACAGATTAGTGAGGCGCTAATACTCTCTACCTGTAACCGGGTAGAGATTGTAGCAGTTACCAGAGATATTCGGGAAGGGACAGAGGAAATCAGGAATTTCCTGTCTTCCTATCACGGTATACCAATGAGCCAGTTAGACTCCTGCCTGTACTCTTACGACTCTTGCGATGCTATTAAGCATATCTTCCAGGTTGCCTCTGGCTTGGATTCTATGGTTGTGGGAGAGCCTCAGATCTTAGGCCAACTGAAGGATGCCTATAGCCTGGCTAACAAGTATAAGACCTCTAATGCGATACTCCACAGGTTTCTTCACAGGGCTTTTTCAGTTGCCAAAAAGGTAAGGACAGAGACCAAAATCGCTACGTCTGCTGTCTCTATAAGCTATGCCGCTGTTGAATTGGCCAAAAAGATTTTCGATACGCTAAAAGATAAAGTTGTTATGCTTATTGGAGCGGGAGAGATGTCTGAACTGGCAGCCCGACATCTATTGAATCATGGGGTCAAGGAAATTCTGATTGCCAACAGAACGCATAGCAGAGCAATAAAGTTGGCAGATGTGTTAGGTGGCAGACCTGTTGTTTTCGAAGATATTACCCTGTTTCTGGACCAGGCAGATATTGTAATAAGTTCTACCGGCTCTGCCAATTATATCATAAGGTCTGATGATGTGGTAAGAGTCCTTAAGATACGAAAGCACAAACCTATGTTCTTTATTGATATTGCCGTTCCCCGCGATATTGACCCCAGGATAAACGATATCAGCAATGTCTATCTTTACGATATAGACGACCTGGAAGGGGTAGTTGGTACCAATATAAAAATGCGGGAGGAAGAGGCCAAAAAGGCTGAAAGGATAATAGAGAAGGAAATAGGACAATTCAATAAATGGTTGGGGACTTTAAGCGCTGTTCCTACGGTTGTCTCTCTCAGGGAAAGGTTCGAGGAGATCAGGAAGAAGGAGGTAGAAAAGACCATTTCCAGTTTGAATGGAAGTTCAGAGGTTGATGTAAAGGTGCTGGATGCCCTTACAACTTCAATTATTAATAAGATCCTTCACTATCCTGTAACTCAATTAAAGACGCTGGATAATACCCGTGAGGGGAACTATTTTGTTGATGCCGTGAGGAAACTGTTCGACTTAGAAGAGAAATAGCTTAGGTGGATAGACTGTAGCCCCGTTGTACAACGGGGCTGTAGGAGCTACAGCCTAAACAACCTATTGCGCTTGACATTAAAGGAACTATTATCGTGAAGAGGATACTGACAATAGCAGGTTCTGATTCCGGCGGAGGGGCAGGTATCCAGGCGGATTTGAGGACCATTGCCCTTCTTGGTGGTTTTGGGATGAGTGTAGTTACTGCCCTGACCGCTCAAAACACCCTGGGGGTTCAGGATGTCTATCCCATCTCCCCTGAATTTGTAGAAAAACAGATAGATTCCGTTATCACAGATATAGGGGTGGATGCAGTTAAAACCGGGATGTTGGCTAACTCCCAGGTGGTTAAGGTCATTGCCAGGAAGATTAAAGGGTACAGGGTAGAAAAATTCATTGTAGACCCGGTTATGATTGCCAAGGGGGGGGGGGCATTGTTGTCCAAAGATGCCATAGATACCCTTATCGAAGAACTGATACCCCTGGCTTTTCTCATTACCCCGAACCTGCCTGAGGCGTCGGCAATATGTGGAAAGCCGGTTGAAAACCTGGATGAAATGAGGGAAGCTGCCAAATATATCTACCAAAAGGGGGCAAAGAATGTCCTTGTCAAGGGGGGCCATTTGCCGGGAAGGTCAATGGACATTCTCTTTGATGGGAAAGGTTTCTATGAGTATGATTCTGAAAGGATACATACTGAGAACACCCATGGTACCGGGTGCGTATATTCGGCAGCCTTGGCTTTTGAGATTGCAAAAGGCAACCATATTCACCAGGCAGTGAAGAACGCCAAAGAGTTTGTGACCAGCGCCATTAGAAACTCTTTGCCTTTGGGTGGAGGACACGGTACTGTCAACCCTTATGGTGTCTTCTCAAAAGAGATTCAACGTTGCCATGTGATTTCCCAGGTTAAAGAGGCTGTTAGAGTGCTGAAAGAAGAAAAGATAGGACACCTTATCCCTGAAGTTCAGTCAAATCTTGGTATGGCTCTTCCTTATGCAGAAAGGGTTGAAGACATAGCCGCAGTACCAGGCCGTATTGTGCGTCTCGGAAATACTGTTGCAACTGTATCAGACCCTGAATTTGGGGCATCTCAGCATATAGCCAGAATCATCTTAACTGTGATGAGGTACCAAAGCGATATGAGATCTGCCATGAATATAAGATATTCAGAGGATACTGTCGAAAGATGCAAGAATATGGGGTTAAGGGTTAGATATTTTGACAGGAGAAAAGAGCCCGACCATGTTAAGGAAGTGGAGGGGTCTTCTCTAGAATGGGTAATGGAGAATTCCCTGGAGGAGGAAAAAGGGATTCCAGATGTTATCTATGATACAGGAGATGTGGGCAAAGAACCCATGGTAAGAATACTCGGCAAAGATGCCATGGAGGTTGTTGGGAAGGTTTTAAGGATTGCAAAGTGAATGGTTGAGAGAAGTCAGGGGTCAGAATTAAATATATAGGGGGAAAAAGTGACTAAATTATCAGATGCCAAAA
>PFIF01000061.1 GCA_002782605.1 Deltaproteobacteria bacterium CG_4_8_14_3_um_filter_43_13
GCCTCCCTAATTCATTCACATAACTCCGGCGAATCTATTTGTGACGCCATAACTATTTTTGATCCTTATATCGGAGTTCCAGTACTGTAATTCCACAACCCGTCAGCCGGTACAGTTGCAATACAGTTCTTTCCCCTCCAAACCAACGGCCTTCCAAACCTGCGGCATTTCCTTGCAAAGCGCAATTTGAACCTTCCTGTTGCAACGGCGAATTTCGTCCGCAATTGTGCGGAACATCTCGATCCTGCATTCCCTCGGATAGCGCAGCTTTCCCGCCTCGGCAATCAGCGAACCATTGACTTTCAGTAGGGGCGATTCCGGAAAACGCGTTTTGATGTGGCTTGAGAGTCCTTATAACCGGCATCGAAAACCTTGTCTTTAAACATCCTGTCGTAATTCACAAAGTGCGTTGACACCGGGCAAGTACGAAACGTCAGGTAAAGATAACAGTATTCGCACCAGAAATTACAGTTGTTGTATGCTGTCAGCTTGTAGAACTTCGCGCACCGTCCCAGCGGATGTTGAAACTGTTCGATGAACGGGCTCTTGCGGTTGCGAAGCAGCAGGACATTCCGTTCCTCGATGAGCTTATCCATCCCCCGCTCACCATTGATCTTAGGTAGTGCGGAAAGCCATCTAACCGGCAGCCCCGACCTCTCGGCTATTCGCTGGACATGAGACCGATCCGACTGCCCCTCTACAGCCCACAGTTCCCGGACATCATAGACATCTGCTATTGAAAGATGTTTTTAGATGTTCATCCGGTTCTTGCGCACTTTCTGATTTGAAAAGGTAATACGGCTTCAGGGTGACGAATTTGTTACACGAGTCAGTAATACTCAGATTGGAATCAACTTGATGATTACCATTTAAAACCTTCAAAATATCCCTTGTTGCCGGTTAAAAATCTAATCACTTCTTATCACGGACAGCTCATAAAACCGTACCCTTATTGTAGATTTGAGGAGACTGGAAAAGATCAAGCTTCTCTGCAATTACACTCACTGTATCCTATCGAAATTTCATCAATGCGGTATTGCTGGACATTGATGCCAGTAACTTTTGCATCGTTGAATATTGCGTAATTAACCCCTGTGCCCATGGCGCTTTTATATATCAATCCGTCAAACTCACAGTGCTTAATAAATTCACAGAGGTATTGACTCGGAAGATATTCGAGATGGGCTGATTTAGGCGATATCGGCAAGGTCAACTCTTCACTTAGGCGGCAAAGATATTCCATATAGCGACGGAGCAATTTGATCTGTTCCTTGGAAAGAAGGAAAGGCGAAATTGTTTTACGAGGATAGCGCAAATCTGCAAATTGGATCGTTTTATCAGACTCAAACTCGGCAACACAGACCATTTCGCCCTTGTTTGGTCGAATTTCGGCTATTGCCGTCTCAATATCGGACGCGACATATAGACATGGAATCCCGACTGGATTCGCCCGGCCATTGCTAATCAAGTCTATTGGAGGTTTGCCCATTTGATCCAACGGATACATATGCGACTGTTCGCAGATGCGGGCTCTGAAAACTCTACTCGGAATATCTGCCGGGGGCGGAACTAATAGACCAAATAGTCTCTTGAGTTGTTCCGTCGTCTGGATATTTTTCGGAAAGAAACGGTTGCGGTGCTTTAACTCCTCCCGGAAATCCTCCCACTCCTGAATAGCTGCCACATCGTGTTGAATGATTGGCGTGTAGCTTTTTTGAAGTACGTCGATATTGCCGAAAATCAACCCCAACAGCATCTCCGCTTTCATGGAATCCAGATTTTCAAAAAGAGCCCAATCCGACCGCAAAAGAAACTCTATACTGCTCGCACTGGGATCGTTGCTTTCTTCATAGAGTTCTATAAGATCATCGAAATAACCTATGAGATCAGCTGGTTCCAGCAGCTTGACATTCAAGGTCCCACAAAATTCACATTTACCGATTTTTTTGCTTCGCGACTCGATTTGCTGGGTAAGATTGTTATCGCCGAAACAATGTCCGCAGCACTTCCTCATGAGGTCATGCTCCCAGGAAATGCGCCATAAGTTCAATATGATGTTGCATTGAAAGCTTCTTCACATATCCAAGGCCGGGATAGTGCTCTCGTTTATGATATTGATGAAATTCTTCGACCGCGTCGGATCGATAAATTTTCGAATTCGGTTTCTTCACATCAACAACCAGTTTATGCAAAGCTTCTATGAATTTACCACCCGGATCAACAGGTGTGTTTTGCGTATCAGAGATGTAGTGTTTAAGAAACATATCGTTATCTTCATCTTCATCAATATAGGTCAGGTGTATTGCTACCGCATAAGCCGGTCCGCCACTTTCATTGTAATCATCACCCACAATCAGAAAATCGCCGAATCCTTCTAGTTTATCGTCCAGATAGGTTATATGTAGGTCAGAAAAATGCTCAACCGGGGGGTGGTCGCGGTTTGTACGAGGGATAAAACCATCACGGATAAGTACCCGTGATTTGCTGCTAAAATTACGTCGATAGAGTCGGCTACAATGTTTTTCAATGAAAATATGCTCCGAGACCATTTTCAAATCATTCGACACATCCGCTAGGTCTCTGCCACTCGGGTAACCATAGTGAATTATAGAGACCGAATGTGACGTTGCTTTGCAAAAACGCGAAAACTCTTTCAGAGAAATTTTTGTATTTACAATATAGCCTAACGAGAAATTTTTGTATTCAGATAGGTTATCATTGACAAATTCACCGATGAATGAAGGGGCAATGTCACATAGTTCGCCGCACTGAGGATTAACAATTAGCACAAACTTGATATTATGCTCGACAAGCGCTTCCGTCGCCCGTAATAGACCTGATAAATTTGCTTTGACAGGCTCAATGATCGGAACGATATTGACTTTGGATATGCGTTCAGCATTTTCACGGATTGTAATCAATTCGTATTGCTTACCGCGTAAGTAGGGGTAGTACATTGAACCTCCTTGAAATGGATTCGTCTAACCCACTAAACAATTTCCAATCTCTGTGTTCAGCAGTTGTAAGAAACGCGTCTGCTCAGCAACACCAAGCTTGCTTGAAAGTGAAAACGCTGTCAGAGATTCAGGCACGGAAACAATAAAATCCCGCAATCGCTTGCTGCTGCCGCGCTTCTTGATAACACGGACCATTGCGTCATGTGCTATTGTTGGGCTGAGTGAGCAAAAAAGCTCACGGCATGACTGATACATACGGGCATTGGACACCTTTGGCACAGCTCCGAAATATTCCTTTATGATCTGCTCATATTCATTCTTTCTAAGGGAATCAAAGATAACCGGTGGATGCACTGTCCTTTTAATCGACATAGGTTCTCTCACGGTGTGAATAGTATTACGATCCGTCAGGAGCATTAGACCAATATCATTTCCAGTAACCCCCACTACTTTATCCAACTGTGAATCCGAAGTAATCACATTGATTTCATCGAAGAGTTGCCGATACGCGGCAATCTGTCGCGTCAAACGCTCCATGCTATCATAAGCGGATTTGATTTCATAAACTGTGCTAGTCCCATTCAATACTACGGCGTCTGCTTTACATCTGCCGGCACGAAACTCGGTCAACATGGACGTTGTATTGAGCGAATGCACTCCAAGCAAGATTTTTCTGGCGATTGCATTTTTGTAGATGTATTCGTTTCGATATGTACGGAACAGCCATTCATAGACTTGATCAAATAAATCGCGCAAGAGGGTTGTCGGATCAAATTCCCAGAATTGACCTGTTTCCTTTAGGATACAAACTGCAAGTGGAGAGCGTCCCTTTAGGGCAAGCTCATCAATGACAGCCGCCGAAAAAATTCGCGCCAAGGCAGGCCCACAGGTTGATGCTGTTTTCTTCTTTCCGTGCATCATGTTAGCGAAGCCTATTCCGGAATAGTTGTTGACATATCACCGATATTTTGTGTTTAGAGTAGCCAAGTTTCTCAGTTTACCGATTGATTTCAAATTGCTACCCTCGACTACTAATCGTGTGAACAAATGTGTGTAATTATATTTAATTACTACCATAACTGCAAGGAAAATATTCTACCCCATAATCCACAATCCACTCTAGATTTGTGGTTTCTTATATCATAAATATTGAACAAATAATAACTGATTATTACGTATTTGAAATGCAAAGTATTCGCCGACGTCAACGATTCGTGTATTTCAGGAAGACAGGCATCTGAGACAAGTACGCAAGAACCGGATGAGCCATATTTGTAAAATTTCATTCTCTCCCCTCGATAATCGCAATCTCCTCTTCCGTCAGCCTGTAAAGCTCGTACATCATCCGGTCGCACTGCTCGTCAGGCAATGACGACGTGTCCACAGATTTGGCCGCAATAGCTTGGAGCCGTGTCATTTGCCGAACGCAACATCCTCAATTCACGTCCGCGATTTTCTCTTGGCGCCATACCGGGTCGCCTTTTCACGCACAGCCAGAGGCAGTTTCCTACGCTGCCCCAGTGATTCGTTGACGACAATCAGATTGCCGTCGTCCTCCGCTTCAAGTTGCGCGTTTGCGTTCAACAATTCAATGCCATATACGGTTCCATCGGGAGCGATGTCCACGTTCATTTCGTCACTTACCCGAATCGTGTCCACCTGCCCCTTCTTCTCATGCAACCGCAGATAGGCGATGTTGTGTCCCGGATCGTATGTTAGTTTCATAACGCCTTATCCCTCCCTAATTAAAAATACTTCACCATCACCGTGATGACGAGCCACCCGTCTTCCTCCACGGCGTATGCCTCAACCTGTTTGGTCCTGTAAGACCGGCCCTGCCATTCGGCGTCGAACCGGAAGTTCCGCCGAAAACCTGTCCTCCCAAATTTTGCCGGGAATCGTTCACCCTCGCTCACGGCTGCAATCACTTCCGCTTCCGTCGCCCCGCGCTCGGCTCCGCGTTCCTTCGCATGTGGATGCAGCCTTACCTTCATTCGCTGTCCTCTCCGCCCCTCAGTTCCGATGAATCTTCCACAATCTTGATCTCCTCATCCGTCAGCCCGTAAAGCTTATACACCATTCGGTCAATCTCCTGCTCCAGCGCCGTGGTATCCGTTGCCGGGTCAACCGCCTTGGCGGCGAGGATACGGGTTACCAACTCCACAATCGCATCATGCTATGCCCTCTCGGCTGTGTTTAACAGGTTTAAAATGCGGAGGGGAAAATGTCGGATGAAATGTGCTTCATAACTGAACCAGCCGCCTCGCATCTGCGTGGCTTGTTTTCGCGCTCGTAATTCAGCTCTGTCCAGAACAATTCTTTCAGGGCATCGAGCCCCCCGCAGTTGCTCCAGCAGCTTCAACACAGTCTGCTTGCGTTCAAGAACAGACATTACAACCCTCTCACTGCCGGATCAGAATGGGCTTATGTCATCAATTTAACTGCTGACTTTACATATGTATTTATTATCACTATACTTTATAAATCCAGTATGTAAAGAGAAATTTAATAGTCAGGACTTTCTGGAAGAAAGAGAGTTTTCGTAAGTATGTGATCCTTCATCTCTTCCTTCCTTCGTAAGTCGTAGCTCTCCAGAGAAGCCTTCGTTTCAGCCATAATGAATAAAGATTCTGCCGGCATTATTATGTCACCTAAAACCAGGGAATAACCGAGAAGTTTTTACACATTGAATTTTATAATTTCAATCCGCACACAACCAGGTTGGTAAGATATTGCTTTTGAGTGGGTAAGGATGGCCCGTATCGATTGATGAGAGATGCCAAAGGGACTCAGATCGCCGACGGAACCAATGAGATTCAGAGGATAATCGTCTCTAAAGATTTCTCGCTATCTTAATCCCTTCTCTGAAGGCTGCCAGATTAAGTTCCTGTATTTTATTATTATTTTGAAACCTTTTGTTGATCTCTTCCTCTATCAATTCGGCTGGAATAGGCATTACTTTTTCTATATACGCTCCTAAGAGAACCATATTTCGGGCCAGGGCATTGCCCAGTCTTGCTGCGGTTTCAACACCAGGTATTTCTAATGCTTTGATATCGCTTCTTCCCACATTTCCATTTTTCCCGATGCTCTCAAGAATAATCATGCCATCGGGCAGCACCCTGTCTTCAAAGACCTTCAGGCGAGACGATTCTGTCATAACTACGGTCTGGGCGCCATAAAGGAGAGGTGAAGCAACCTCATCATCAGAGAGAATAACTGTACAATCAGCCGGCGCTCCTCTTCTTGCAGTGGTCATACTGGGGTTCCACAGTACATGTGTATATTGAGAGACAGCCGCAGATGCCAGAATCTGCCCTATCATCATTGACCCTGTTCCGCCGATTCCGGCTATTATTACATCGTGTCTTTTGGATGGTGTTTCTTTCATAGAACCTCCTATTCAATCTTGTCAACGTCTTTGAATTCCCCCAGAGGAAATTCGGGTATTACTTCTTCCTCTATCCTCTTTAAGCTCTCTTTAGGGGATAGGTGCCAGTTGGCAGGACAGGTAGAAAGTATCTCTACAAAGCTATACCCTACACCGTCCATCTGCTTCTCCAGTGCCTTTTTCATATATTTTTTAGTCTTTTTATAATTGGCTGGGCTGGTAAATGCACCCCTGGCAGAATAGGCTACCCCTTTTAAACTGCCTATGAATTCGGTTGCCTGTATTGGGTATCCCTGGTCCTGGTTCCTTCCAAAAGGCGTTGTGGTAGTTACCTGCCCCATTACTGTGGTAGGGGCCAATTGTCCGCCGGTAGTTCCATAGTTACCGTTATTGATCATAAAGGTGGTTATTTTTTCACTTCTGGCTGCTGCATGTATCGTTGGCTCACAACCTATAGCCAGGGCATCTCCGTCTCCCTGCCAGGTTATGACTATAGTATCCTTGCCAAGAATACGTTTCATAGCAGATGCCACATCACATGGCCTGCCGTGGGCAACCATTATTGAATCCACGTTTACCAATACAGAGGCCATCGTATAACAGCCTACACCAACTACTAAGACCGAATTTCCCTCAATGCCCAATTCATCTATTACCTCACACAGTGCCTTCACAGCAGTACCATGCTGGCAGCCAGGACAGAAGGGTATGATCAGCGGAACATCCCTCCATAACCTGGGTGTTCCCGTAATCCATTTTTCTTCCATTAGAGCCCCCTTTCTCAAATCAACTCTTCTATTTTTTCCAGGACTTTCCGAGGATAGATCGCCCCTTCTTCTGTCGGTAAATGCCTTTCCAGAGAACTTACCAGATAAACCTCTGTTCTGCCTTGTGCAGCCAGCTTAACGTCCTCGATCATCTGACCCATATTATCCTCTACTACTAAGAATCTGGCTCCTTGAATGGCATTTTCTTTAATTATCTTCTCAGGGAAAGGCCAAAGCGTAATTGGCCGTATCATACCAACCTTTAACCCTTTTTTCCTGGCCCTGAATAGTGCTTCCTGAGATACCCGTGCCACATAACCAAATGCCACCAATATCAACTCGGCATCATCTACCTGACAGGTTTCATATCTGGCTTCATTCTCATTTATAGTATCGAGCTTTTTTTTGTAATCATCCCAGAATGCACAGAGGTTTGGATGTCTTGGGGTGGGTAACATTCCCTGGGCTATGGACGAAAAACGTCTGTTTCCGTCTTTATGATTTGCTTTACCCGTAATTGCCCAATCTTTTCCTGGAAGCGGTTCAAAATCCAGAGTTCGAAGTTCAACGGATTCCATCATCTGGCCAAGAATTGCATCACTGAGGACTACGACCGGGGTTCTGTACTTGTCTCCGAGATAGAAGGCAAGCTGAACAAAGTCATAGAGTTCCTGGGCTGATTTTGGCGCAAGGACTATGGTTTTATATCCTCCGTATCCACCTCCCTGGGTTACAGAGGTATAATCCGTTTGAGCATGCCGTGTAGTGTTCCATCCCCTTTGTACAAGGACAATAACACAGGGGAGTTCGGCATTGGCCAGATTGGACATACCCTCCTGCATGAGTGCCCATCCAGGGCTGGATGTTGAGGTAATAACCCTAACGCCGGTAGCGGCACCTCCATGAAGCATGTTTATTGACCCTGTTTCAGAGGCAGACTGGATAAAGACCCTTCCCCTTTTTGGAAACTCCCTTGCAAACCATTCTATGATTTCATTTTGGGGTGTTATGGGATAACCAAAGAAGGCTCTGCAATCTGCTGCCAAAGCACCCCAGCCAACAGCTTCGTTCCCTTGAATTAAAATTCTTTCCGTCATTTTGGTCCCCCTTTAGTTTGAGGTAGAAGAAGATTTCTCTACATATTTATAAACCTCAATAGCAACATGGGGACACATCCATGCACACATGCCACAAGCACTGCAATCCTCAGGACTGCTGAAGTCGGGCAAAGGCAACCCAAGTTGCGAAACCCTATCTGTCATTTCGATGCATCCCTTGTTGCAAAACATCTCACAAAAACCACAACCCATACAGCGATTCTCCTCGATTTGAATAACCCCTTTAGCCATTTTACCTCCTCATAGAATACATTCAAAAATCAAAAGTCGAAAATCGGGAAAAGTGATTCAGAAGCTGTAAATACGAATAAAGAGAAAAATCCGTTCCGAATTTACCAAATGTCCATTTAGTTCACCCTGAAAAATGAAAAATTCCTTTGGAGCGAACATGAGCAGGATTTTTGGGGCACCCATCTTGACGAAGCGGAAGATAAGTATTTTCAGGTGTTTGAGCCCGAAGGGCGAGTTTCTGAAAATGCCTGAAGCGAGTCATAGATGGGTCATAAAACCTGAACCAGAGTGCGGAAAAGGGAATTTTTCAGTGTGAACTATTTATTTACTAGTTAACAAATTGGAAACAATGTGTCAAATAATTTAAACAGTTCATCCTGAAAAGTAAAATTTTTTATGTCACCAGACAGGGTATCCAGTGTTGTTTCTTTATGAAAAATTATTTTCTTGAAAAAGGCATATTTATGGGGTAGTGTTTTTGATATGGTGTTTTCGCTAACTGTTTTGCGGACAAACAAAAAATATCCAATTCATAGACAGATTTAAGGGGCAGCCTTGTCTCTTTATCTTCATTGAAAGAAATTAACTTGAAAGGAAAATACTATGCAAGCAAGATTCTACAAAGAAGAGCACCAAATTTTTCGCAAGGCTTTCAGGGATTTTGTCAATAAGGAAATTAAACCTAATGCTGAAAATTGGGAGCATGAAAAGGGAATTCCAAGGGATTTATGGCATAAGGTAGGTGAACAAGGGTATTTGTGCCCATGGGTTGATGAGAAATACGGAGGTTCCGGGGTAGGGTTTGAATACTCGGTAATTGTCCACGAAGAGCTGTGCCGTTCTGAGAACACTGGTGTACTGGGAATGGGTGTCCATAGCGATATTGTTGTTCCGTACATTGATCACCATGGAAATCAAAGACAAAAAGAGAAATATCTACCCGGATGTGCCAGCGGGGATATTATCACCTCTGTGGCGATGAGCGAACCGGAGGCCGGTTCTGACCTTGTCAGAATACAAACCAAGGCAATTAGGGACGGCAATGACTACCTCGTTAACGGACAGAAGGTTTTTATTACCAATGGTATCCACTGCGATCTGGCGATTGTGGCCGTAAAAACAGACCCAAAAGCGGACCCTCTTCACAAAGGCATCAGCATTCTTCTTATTGAAAACGGAACCCCTGGGTTTTCCAAAGGCCGCAGTCTCGAAAAAACGGGCGCCCACAGTCAGGATACCGGAGAGCTATTCTTCGAGGATTGTCGCGTGCCTCAGAAGAATCTCTTGGGTGAAGAAGGTGAAGGGTTCAAGTATCTGATGTACAACCTGCAACAGGAGCGCCTGGTCATGACGATGGACGCCCAGGCTACAGCGGAATACATTCTGGAGAAAACCATCGAATACTGTAAGGTGCGAAATGTCTTTGGGCGCCCTGTTAGCAGATTTCAGCACAACACGTTTAAGATCGTTGAGATGGCTACCGAGGTCGAAATGGGTAGAGTATTCTTCAATTCCCTGGTCGAAGATTTTATTAAAGGAATAGACATTACCCTCAAGGTGTCAATGGCCAAATGGTGGATAACCGAGATGGTAAATCGCGTTGCCTACCAATGTACCCAGCTCCATGGAGGGTACGGGTGCATGAAGGAGTACTATGTTGCGAGGGCGTCAGGGGATGTCCGTTCTATGACCATCGCTGCCGGTACGAGTGAAATAATGAAGGTTGTTATAGGAAGAATGATGGGGTTGTAATGCATAACCGTTCACCCTTGTCCGTTAACCGCTATTCGTCCGTCAACAGTCAACGGTGAACGGAAAACTTTTAGAGATTGTTAATGTAGTTAATATATCCAATATACCCCTTTATACTATTCTTAATGAAATATCTCTCCCTCTCTTTTATATCATCATCAAGATGGTTAAATGACGCAAAGGAATTATCCTCTGCGAGAAGTTCCGAAATACAATTTTCAACCAAGTCTCCATCCTTTGATGACCTTTTAACCTGATCGGTTATTACTTCCTTCCACAAAAACAATTGCTTCCTATGTCTTTCAAGGATTTCTTTGGAATCTTTATGTATTCCAAAGTGTCCAAAGCACATCTGTTTTTTACCCAGGTTCAGGAGCCTGTCTATACTTTCTATTGCTTCCTCGAGATAGAACTTAGGTGGAGTGGCAGGTCTCTGGTAGATTTCGTTCTTCAAAGAGTGGAATACGCCCCCTGCCTCTCCGGCAAATAGGTATCTGTCACAGGTATAACTTACATGATGCACAGCATGTCCCGGTGTATTTATAGCCTCAATACCATCTATCTGGAACTCAAAAGAGGGGATTATTTTTTTCTCTGAGACAGGTCTCATCTCTCCATAGACCACGGCTATATCACCCAGTGTCTTTTTTGTTGATTCCCAGAGATTTTGAGGTTTTACCAGATGCTGCACAGCCCGTTCGTGGCATACAACCTTTGCTTCGGGGAAGTGCTCTGTAAGCTCTCCAATGCCACCGGCATGGTCCAGGTGGATATGGGTTAAAAGAACGTAGTCCAATCTTTTGATCCCTAAGTTTCTCAAAGACTTTACAAGTTCTTCCACTGTAGCAGAGGGACCTACATCAACCAGAAAGGTATAATCGCCAATGTATACCCAAGAGCCTATGAAGTTCCTGAATCCCTTAACCTTCTGCTCTAAGTCTATCAGATACAAATTCTGACTAATCTTTAATGCGTTCATATAAAAACCTTTAGGTCTCCCTTCCCGCTCCGCAAAACAGCGCACTTAAGTGCACTGTTGTTTTGATCGTCTAAAAATCATCTTAATATTTAGCAGTTATGTACGCCTAAATCAAGACGAAAAATCTTGACAGACAATTATATATCTGGATAGACTGAAATTGCGAAAACGGAAAACGTTGAACGGTTACTAATTTTTAAATCCACTAAAAGATGGAGAAAAGAGATGCTAGAGATCACTTATATTACAATTCTTATTACTGCAAGTTCGGAGGAAGAAGCAGGCAGGATTGGAAAGACCCTGGTAGAAGAGAAACTTGTTTCATGCGCCAATATTATTCCTAAAATAAGATCAATATTTAGCTGGAAGGGCGAGATCTGCGATGAGGATGAAGTCTTGATGATTCTAAAAAGTAAAGAATCCTTATTCCGGCAGATTGAAGATAGGGTGAAAACGCTTCACAGTTATGAAGTCCCAGAGATAATTGCCCTTCCGATTCATTCAGGGTCAGAAGATTATCTCAGATGGATTGAGGCGGTTACCGTGGATCGTGAGACCTTTTAACGGCTATTTCTTCTCAGGAAGCCTTAATGACCGCTCTCATATCATTTTAAAGGCTTCTTCCACGGTCTTTTCACCATCAGGATTGACAAGACAACAGGTGGCGGGAGACAGCATGTAAAACAGTTTTCGAAAAAAGGAGAGGGAAAGATAACGACTAAGGATATTAGGAATTAATTACTTATTGACTATTTTAAATTATTTGGTATATAGTTCCTCAATTTAAAAAGTAGTGATAAGGAGAGATTGTTATGACTAATGATATTACCATGGAGTTGGCCCCTTTATTCAATCCTCGATCTGTCGCCGTTATAGGGGCATCAAACAACTGGAGTAAATGGGGATTTTCTACTTTTACCAGTGTTTTGAACGGCTTTAAAGGGAAGGTATATCCTGTTAATAAGTCAGAAGAGATCGTTGTAGGAAGAAGAGCATATAAAACGATACTCGATGTGCCTGATGATGAACCTGTAGACCTCGCAATATTTGTCATTCCTGCACCTGCTATACCCAAGGTAATGGAGGATTGCGTTAAAAAAGGAGTAAAGGCCGGAGTTATTATTTCGGCAGGCTTTGCGGAGACAGGGAAAGAGGGGAGAAAGCTTCAAGACGAGGTCCTTCGTATCGCACAAAGGGGTAATCTCCGTTTTATAGGCCCCAACTGTATGGGCTATTATAGCGCGTCATCAAACCTGAGGGCATTCATGTTTCCTATCCCGATTTTGTCAGGCCCTATCGGTTTTGTAACTCAGGGTGGAAATGTTGGCGGGGCCGTTGTGGGAGCTGCAACCAATCGCAATATAGGTTTTCATAGATATATTAGCTGTGGCTGCACAGCGGATATACAAATCGAAGAATATATCGAATGCTTTGGCGATGATCCAGAGATCAAGATTATCCTGGCATATATTGAAGGTTTGAATGATGGGGAAAGGTTTGTAGAAAAGGTGAGCAAGGTTACTAAAAAAAAGCCGGTTATTGCACTGAAACCGGGAAGGACAACTGCTGCTGCAGAGGCTATACTATCCCATTCCGGGGCTATTGCCGGCTCCAGTGATATCTGGGATAGCGCTTTTAAGAAAGCAGGGGTTATAAGAGCAGAATCTCCGGATGAGCTTTTAGATATTGCTGTTGGATTTTTGACACAGCCATTACCAGGAGGCAAAAACGTCGCTATTATGACCCCTGGTGGTAGTTATGGGGTGCTATGTGCTGATGCTTGCGCATCCCTGGGACTTAATGTGGTTAAACTCTCCGATGAGACTATTGCCACATTTGATAAGATATTTCCTCCTCGATGGAGTCATGGAAACCCTGTTGACCCTGCAGGAGACCGTAACTTTACAGCTTACCTAAAGGCCCCTGAAATGCTTTTAAAGCTAGATGAAGTTGATTCATTAATATTCATGGGGTTCGATGGGTTTTCCAGTTTTCCGTCTTTAGTTTCCTCTATGAACCATAAATTCTCCAGGATGTTTAAAAAGATGTTAACACCACTAATAGGCATTGAGAAGGTTAAGAAAAAGGATTCGTCTTCTGATGGTGCTTCTCAAACATCAAGGATCAACAAATTTATACATTCCTTACTCTTCATATTCTTTTCCGTATTCGGAACTTCTAAAAAGGAAGAGGTAGAGGATTTTGCACGTCAGCTTACATCTCTTATCACATCGGAATTTGTGGATCCTTCAATCTTGTACACCTTCTCACAACTGGTGAATGTTGCGGATTTAAACGACATAGATGATCAAATGGTAGAGAGGCTCCTCGACAGTTTTCAACCTCTTTTAGAGGCTCTGATAATAAAATGGATGCATGAACACAAAAAGCCGATTATTACGACTAATTTTACAGAGGAACCAACGAGCCTGAAAGGTGGAACCTTCTATTCCTTCTCATCAGGCAAAAAGGCAGCCCTAGTCCTATCTAAATTGGTTGAGTACAGTGAGTATTTGAAAAGGGGATAAGGATAAGATAGTAGCCGCCTTGCTTGGAATCCCAGACAATAGAATTCCCCTTCCTGATTATTTCTTTGCTGCTAACTCCTCATACATTTCTATGCTCGGCTTCCCATCTAGTAAAGGACCTATTTTGCCAAAGAGTTCTTGGATGTGCGATGTAGAACCGTGATGATCAAATGCAGCCTTATCTTTATACTTCTCATAGAACAGAAATTTTCCCGGTTCATTCTGAGCACGATGAAGCACATATGCGAGAGTTCCTTCTTCAGATTGAACCTTTGGGATCATAGCTCTCAGCGCATCTTCCATCTCCCTTTCTTTTCCAGCCTGTGCTTTTAGAAAAGCGACAACAACTATCATTTTTTACCTCCTTTAAAAAAGCCGAAACACTTTTTGCTTTTTTTATTAACTTCTTATACGGGATTAACATAAGACCTGTCAAGGAAAAACCGCCCTGTCTTTTACCTTGACAAGGAAAGGGAATTATTATAAAAAGATAAAATCTGATTTCAAATGTTTCTTTACTAGGAGATACGAATGATTGAAGATGATTTTACTACTGCCCTGACATTTGATGATGTCTTTTTGCTGCCTGGAAAGTCCGATATCTTGCCTAAAGACGTAGATGTACGTACACTTCTTACAAGATCTATAGAATTGAATATACCTATGGTCAGCGCGGCTATGGACACAGTTACAGAATACAGAACTGCTATTAGCATGGCACGTGAGGGAGGAATAGGGGTTATCCATAGAAACATGAGCATTGAATCGCAGGTATCTGAAGTTGACAAGGTAAAGAAATCTGAGAGTGGGATGATAGTAGATCCGATAACCATGCATCCTGACCAGAAGATATATGAAGCCTTAGAGGCAATGGAAAAATATAGGATTTCTGGTGTCCCGATCGTTAAAGAGGGGAAACTGGCAGGGATACTGACTAACAGAGACCTTAGGTTTGAAACTGACCTTGATCAAAAGATAGACTCTGTAATGACTAAAGAAAACCTTGTTACTGCCCCTGTAGGAATTACCATGGAGGAATCCAAAAAACTCCTCCATAAGAACCGCATAGAGAAACTCCTTGTTGTGGATGACAAGAACAATCTGAAGGGTTTAATAACTATAAAGGATATAGAAAAGATACGAAAATACCCGAATGCCTGCAAGGATCAGTTGGGAAGGCTTCGCGTAGGGGCAGCTATAGGTATAACCTCAAACCGTGAGGAGAGAACCGAAAACCTTCTAAGAGCTGGAGCAGATGTTATTGTAATAGATACATCTCATGCTCATACCAAAAGCGTTATAGAAGCTATTGCTGATACTAAGAAGAATTTTCCTGATTGCGAGTTGATAGCCGGGAATGTGGCTACTGCAGAGGCCGCTTTGGATATGATAAATGCAGGTTGTGATGGAGTGAAGGTAGGTGTGGGCCCCGGCTCTATATGTACGACAAGGGTTATCGCTGGAGTTGGTGTTCCCCAGATAACAGCCATAATAGATTGCGCAAAAATAGCGAAAAAATTTGATATTCCTCTTATTGCAGATGGCGGGATAAAATATTCGGGTGATATAACCAAAGCCCTCGTTGCCGGGGCTAGCAGTGTTATGATAGGAAACCTGATTGCAGGGACAGACGAAAGTCCTGGAGAAACTGTAATATTTCAGGGAAGAAGCTACAAGGTGTATAGAGGAATGGGTTCTATCGAGGCAATGAAGAAGGGTAGCAAGGATCGGTATTATCAGGATGACATAATAAGTGATGCCAAACTTGTTCCAGAGGGTATTGAAGGAAGGATCCCTTATAGGGGTTCGTTGTCCTCTAATATATACCAATTATTGGGAGGGCTAAAAGCTGGTATGGGCTATGTTGGAGCCAAAAATCTCCAAGAGTTACGGGAAAAAGGCAAATTTATAAAGGTTACTGCTGCAGGTCTAAGAGAAAGCCATGTCCATGACGTTATCATTACCAAGGAAGCCCCAAATTACCGACTGGAATAGGACTGGATTATATCCCCAGAATTTAGCAGTTATTAGTACGCAGGCTGTTAAGGAATTTACAAAAAAGAGACATAAATGTGTTTGCTGACATTCACCAAGAAAAGATACTCATACTTGACTTTGGTTCCCAATATACCCAATTGATCGCAAGAAGGGTAAGAGAATGCAGAGTATACTGTGAAATTCAGCCTTTCAATATCAATCTAGAGAAGATCGAGAAGTTCAAGCCCAAAGGGATTATCCTTTCTGGAGGCCCTTCCAGTGTCTACGATGAAGCAGCCCCTTATTGTTCCCCGGAGATTTTCAAACTCAACATCCCAATTCTTGGTATATGTTATGGGATGCAGTTTATGGCCCACATTATGGGTGGAGAAGTTAAAGATTCATCCAAGCGTGAATATGGACAGACAAGGCTTTTTATAGATGATTTCACGGATCTTTTCGTCGGTTTCGAGGATACCCCCTTTATCGATGTATGGATGAGCCATGGTGATAGGATACAGATCCTCCCGCCTGGTTTTACTCCCATTGCCCATAGTAAAAACTCCCCCATCGCTGCTATAAAAAACAATAAGTCAAGAATCTTTGGAGTTCAGTTTCATCCGGAAGTTGCTCATACCCCTAGAGGGTTGGAGATTCTAAAGAATTTCCTTTACAGAATCTGTGGATGCCTTCCAAATTGGACTATGGAGTCTTTTATTAAGGACTCTATCTCACAAATCAAGAGAACAGTGGGAGACAAGACGGTTATCTGCGCATTGAGCGGAGGGGTTGATTCATCTGTAGTAGCATTCTTGCTTCATCGAGCTGTTGGAGATCAACTGGTATGTGTCTTTGTTGACAATGGGTTGCTCAGAAAAAATGAAGCCCAAGAGGTTAGAACAGTGTTTGGTGAACACTACAATATGAATCTTCATTATATAAATGCAAAAGAAGCATTTTTAAAGAAACTAAAAGGAGTGACTGACCCTGAGATAAAGAGGAAGATTATAGGTAACGAATTCATCTGCCTTTTTGAGAAGGAAGCCAAAAATATTGGAGATGTAGAGTATCTTGCTCAGGGGACCCTGTATCCGGATGTTATTGAGAGTGTTTCTTTTAAAGGACCATCGGCTACTATAAAGAGTCACCATAATGTTGGCGGGCTGCCAGAAAAGATGGACTTAAAATTGATAGAACCATTGAGGGAACTGTTTAAAGATGAGGTTAGGCTGCTGGGTAGAGAGCTGGGATTGCCTTTGAAGATAATAAACAGGCAGCCCTTTCCGGGGCCGGGGCTTGCTATTCGGATTCTAGGAGAGGTAACCAAAGAGAACCTATCCACTCTTCGAGATGCCGATAGTATAGTCGCTGAGGAGATTGATCCGCCTAAGGCGGATAAATACCAGATCTGGCAGTCCTTTGCCGTGCTTCTTCCCATAAAGACCGTAGGTGTTATGGGAGACGAGAGGACATATGAAAATGTCGTTGCCCTGCGAGTAGTGCGAAGTACAGATGGCATGACTGCTGATTGGGTGAGGCTTCCCTATGAAGTTCTTGCCAGGATGGCAAATAGAATTATCAACGAAGTTAAGGGTGTAAATAGAGTGGTTTACGATATATCTTCTAAGCCTCCGAGCACTATTGAATGGGAATAAATATGATGGCTTCGTAAAAAGTCCATCTGCGGCGTTACGCTGCATCCTTCGTCGTTGCGGCGTACCTATGGAAATAGTTCACCGTTCACTGTTTACCGTTCACCGTAAGTGCATGGTTTGTTGACGGACAACGGTCAACGGACAACGGTCAACAGATAATAGGATTTGCGCGCCTTGCATCTGGAGCTTTTTACTTTGCCATCCCAATTTTAACTTTTTACGAGTCCATAAAATATGCAACACTCAGGTTTCGTCCATCTTCACTTACATACAAAGTACAGCCTGCTTGATGGGGCGATAAGGATGAATGAACTATTTGCTCTGGCCAGAGAGTACAAAATGCCGGCTCTGGCCATGACCGATCATGGTAATATGTTTGGTGCTATAGAGTTCTACACAAAGGCATATCAAAATGGAATTAAGCCGATTATTGGTTGTGAAGTCTATGTTGCTCCTGGGAGTAGGTTTAATAAAGAGTCCCGAGGTATATCGGATGCTTCCTATCATTTAACCCTATTGGCGAAGAATACAGCGGGATATAAAAACTTACTTAAATTGGTAACAGCCGCATATTTTGAGGGGTTTTACTACCGTCCCAGAGTAGATAAAGATTTGTTAAAAGATCATAATGAAGGGCTGATTGCCCTTAGTGGATGTTTGCACGGTGAGCTTTCCCGTCTAATAGGGCGAGGGGATAAAGAAAATGCTCTGAAAGTAGCCGGCGAGTATAAAGAAATATTCAACAATCGCAGGTTCTATCTGGAGATACAGGACAATAAGATTGAACTCCAAAAGTCTGTCAATGAAGGGCTTGTAGAAATAAGCAAGACACTTGATCTGCCTTTAGTTGCAACCAATGACTGCCATTATTTAAAACGTGAGGATTCAAAGGCACATGAGGTGCTTCTGTGCATTCAGACAGGAAAGATCCTCAGTGATCAGGATAGGATGAGGTTTGCTACTGATGAGTTTTATTTCAAGTCTCCAAAGGAGATGGAAGCCCTTTTTTCATCCTACCCCGATGCCTTGAAGAATACCATTGAGATTGCCGAGCGATGTAACCTTGAACTGAGATTTGATGAACTCCATCTACCCGATTTTAAGGTTCCGCAAGGAGATTCCCTGGATAGCTACCTTGAAAAAACAGCTAGAGAGGGACTGAATGAAAGGTTAAAACTCATAGAAAGCAGGGTAGGGGACGTATCTGTAATTTCTGAGAAGTACTATAAAAGACTTGAGGAAGAGTTGAAGACTATCAAAGCCATGGGATTTTCCGGCTATTTTTTGATTGTTTCAGACTTTGTAAATTATGCAAAAAAGAGAAACATTCCTGTGGGGCCAGGTCGTGGCTCGGCTGCAGGGAGCTTGGTGGCATATTCTCTAAAAATTACCGATATTGATCCCCTTCTTTATGATCTTATCTTTGAAAGATTTCTCAATCCCGGGCGGGTAAGCATGCCTGATATCGACATAGACTTCTGTGTTGATGGCAGAGATGAGACAATAGAATACGTTGCTAATAAATATGGCAAGGAAAAGGTTGCCCAGATTATAACATTCGGTAAGATGCAGGCCAAAGGTGTAGTGAGAGATGTGGGCAGGGTCTTGAATATGCCGTATAAAGAGGTGGACAGGATAGCCAAGTTAATCCCCAATACCCCTAATACCTCTTTGGAAGATGCCCTTAGGCAAGAACCTAAACTAAAAGAGCTTGATCAGACTGACGAGAATATAAGGCTTTTAATTTCCCTTGCCAAATCCTTAGAAGGGCTGCCAAGACACGCATCTACCCACGCAGCAGGGGTTGTAATTGCCAACAAACCGCTTGTTGAGTATCTACCTCTTTATAAAGGGCAGAACGGCGAGGTTGTTACTCAATTTGCCATGAACGATGTAGGAAAGATAGGGTTGATTAAATTCGATTTTCTGGGGTTAAAGACCCTGACCCTAATCGATAATACATTGAAACTCATAAATACCGTTAGAGATTTATCTCTAAACGGGATAAATGAAGAAAAAGAAGAGAAGCTTGACTTAAATCAGATACCCCTGGATGATGAATTAACCTACAAGTTACTTGCGGCAGGAGATACCTCTGGTGTCTTCCAACTGGAAAGCTCCGGCATGAAAGAACTGTTGATTAAACTCAAACCAGGGAATATAGAGGATGTAATTGCTCTGCTTGCCCTATATCGCCCAGGTCCTCTGGGAAGCGGTATGGTGGACGATTTTATAAAGAGGAAGCACGGTATTGTTCCTGTAAAATATGAGGTTCCGCAGTTAGAGGATGTCTTAAAAGATACATACGGAGTAATAGTCTATCAAGAACAGGTAATGAAGATAGCAAGTACGCTGGCTAATTTTAGCCTGGGGGATGCCGATCTTCTTCGTCGGGCAATGGGCAAAAAGAAGCCCGAAGAGATGGCTAAACAAAAGGAAAAATTCCTGCTTGGCGCCAAGAAGAATAAGATAAAAATAGAAAAAGCAGAAAAGATTTTCGACTTAATGGCGATGTTTGCTGAATATGGGTTCAACAAATCCCATAGTGCTGCCTACGCCATGATAGCATACCAAACAGCATACCTAAAAGCCCACTATCCTATAGAGTTTATGGCTGCCCTGCTGACCAGTGAAAAGGAGAACACTGACAAACTGATCAGGTACATAAGTGAGTGTAATGACAAAGGGATTGAAGTTTTGCCTTCTGATATCAATGAGAGTTTCAGAGATTTTACTGTTATAGACGGTAAAATTCGTTTTGGACTGGCAGGGGTCAAGAATGTAGGAAACCAAGCGGTAGAATCTATTATCTCCACCAGGGAAAGGGATGGAAAGTTTAGCTCTATCTTTGATTTTTGTGAAAGGGTTGATCTCAGGAAGGTAAACAGAAGGGTGATAGAGAGTCTGATTAAGTGTGGGGCATTTGACTATACCGGTGTCTTTCGTTCTAGACTGATGGGGGCATTGGATGATGCCATAGAGGCAGCAGGGGCTATTCAGAGGGATAGAACCAATGGTCAAATTAATATGTTTGATATTTTTAAGGGCGCAGGTGAGGTTGATCTAAATGCAAAGTTTCCGAACATTGAAGAATGGTCTGAAAATCAACTCTTGACTTATGAGAAGGAGGTTCTGGGTTTCTATATTACAGGTCATCCCCTGACCCGTTATGAAGAGGACATTAAAAGGTATGCTAATACAAATACCCTTGATATCGTCGAATTTAATGATGGGGCAGAAATAAAAATCGGGGGCATGGTCAGTTCTATTAAGGAAATTAATACACGCAAGGGAGATCGGATGGCCCGTGTTACCCTGGAGGATTTGAAGGGTTTTATTGAAATAGTGGTATTCCCTGATATCTACAAGGAAACCTCTTTCTTTTTAAAAGGAGATGAGCCTGTTCTGATCTCGGGAACCCTGGCAATGGAAGAAGAGAATCCAAAGGTAATAGCTAAAAAAATAATACCCCTTTCAGAGGCAAAGGAAAAACTCAGTGCCGATGTTCATTTTACTGTTAAAACCTCTTCTGTAACTAGAGAGCAACTGGAAAGACTGAGAGATATTCTGTTGAATCACCATGGAAACAGTGAGGCATTTCTCCACCTGGTTGTGCCCAATTGTGGTGAAACGGTTATATCCCTGGGTGAAAAGTTTCGCTTAACTCCATCGGAAGTACTGTTTAAAAAGGTGGAGGAGCTGTTTGGATATCAGGTAGCTTCGTGAGTCGCAAATCGTAAATCGTGAATATGTATCAAAAAAGAACCTATAGAAATCTTATCCACGATAATAAGCTTACTCCCGAAAGATCCGATCGGGGGCTTACCTACTTTCAAGTAGCGGTTAAAGAAACGGATCTGTATATCGGGGCCAATAAAGACCTAAGTAAGGAAGTCAGAGAGGCTGTATTAAAGTATAGATACC
>PFIF01000011.1 GCA_002782605.1 Deltaproteobacteria bacterium CG_4_8_14_3_um_filter_43_13
CCTGCCAGTTGGGTCCCAACTGATCATATTTGGTCTTCTTTCCAGGATCTCCCAGAACCTCATTGGCCTCGTTTATCTCTTTGAATTTCTCTTCTGCTCCCTTATTGTCAGGATTGACATCTGGATGGTACTTTCTGGCCAGCTTTCTATAGGCATTCTTTATCTCTTTTGCTGAGGCATCTCTTTTAAGACCCAGTATTTCATAGTAGTCTTTATATTTTATCGCCATATTTTTTTATCCTCAACTTCTCATACAGTTACATGAACCTGCGATGGAGTAAGGGCTTGCTCCAAGCGGTAGCCAACAAGGGTGGCGTCGTCTTTTTTCATACCGTAACACCCTCTGCTTTTACTGCCAAAGCGAGCAGTGAACTACGTTCCGGTCCCTCTTCCCACTCTTTTCGGGAAACGGTGATAGGAGCAACAACGATGCCATACTCAAAGCCAGCTTCCCAAGCGCAATCGCTCACATAGTCCTCCACCTGCATATCTACATCAGTTTCCAAGATCACGAGCACGTCCAGATCAGATTGAGGGTCAGCGACCCTTCGTGCTCGGGAGCCAAAAAGAATAATTTTACAAAGAGGGAACCGCTCGGCTACCGCTTTCTTCAGTTTGTCTAATATTACTTTTTCAATAGTACCCATAAGGTCTCCCTAGTTTTATGGATTTTTTAAAGTGTCATGGGTGCCGACCTTCCGCAATACGTAGGTATCACCTTCAACTTGAAAGGTAAAGCAATACGAAGCCGTGACTCGACCTTCCCAAATTTGCCTGGGATCATTCATTTTTTTTATATTAAGGGAAGGGTGCATTGGGTTAGTCAATAACTGGCCAATCTGTTTGTCCACGGTTTCTTGCAATTCCCAAGGCAACTTGCGGTAATTCCGGACAAAGGTTTTGGTGAAGAATAGTTTCATGTCTTGACAGTTTTCAGGGCGTTTATGCCGTCTTTGAGGTTATCAAAAGGACCCAGCACATCGCCTTCGGCAATGTCTTTGTCAGCTTCAGCTTCGCCGTGCTGCCATTCTTGGGTATAAAAATATGCCTGGTCCGGATGAACCATCTTAACTGGCTTTAAAATAATTTCACCAGCCTTTTTTTCCATTTCCATATAGTCACCCTCGATAATATTAAAGCTCTTGCGCATATTGTTTGGGATCGTAATTTGAAAGTGTCTTTTCACTTTAACTAAGGGCATTTTATTCACCTCTTTTTCTTTATGCATATCTATGAAATTATAATATTAATATTTTCATAATATCATAGTAGTTAATTTTGTCAAGAATTTACAGCAAATAATTCCTAATGATAAATTTACAATAGCGATTATTAACTTTGTCTTTTTTCTACGTCATGACTGTCTCTTCGAGGGTGTAACCGTCTTGGGTGTAACACTGGCCCAACCGTCGGTAGCTTCACGTGAACTTAAAAATCATTCTACCACGGGGAATGAAGGGCGGCCGCGACAGCGAAGATCGCCACCTGCAGCACTGATTTGAACAAGGGACGGACGAGAAGGCAACCCCTTTATGCGGCAAACAGGGCTCAGCCCTGTACCAGAAAAGAAAATGATAATTCTCGCAATATGACCTGGCGTTTGCCCAATTTATATCGCGCCCATTGTCCTTCGCCGCCCACATCATGCCCGTCCGCGCATCCAGAACCGTCCCGTCGTCGTAATCACTATGTCTCTAGGGTCAATAGGGAACCACAAGATTATTAAAGAATTTTTTGTAGAGGCTTCAATCAGTGCGGTGTCAGAATTGGTTTGGCAGTGAACTAAAAGTTGATACATTTTTTGTCCAGCTTAAGGGTTTGCTAGTGTGTAAAAATGATATCCTTACAGCTAGGACATTGTTGACACTCAATGTCATGAATGGTTTTGTTAACACCATTCACCGTAACATCTTTTGAAGTAGTCGTTGTTCTATATTCATCATTAAAACAGTTGGAACAAAGCTTAGTCATTTATGATTCTCTTGTACTCGATGATCCCCTTGCGCAGCTCCTTTTTATCAACACCATTAAAACTATCAATACAAAGCTCAGCCTTTTTGTACCAAAGTAAGCAGTTTTTGTTGTCAAATACAGAGGCTTTCATATCATAGTCAGCATCATTTCTGGTTGTTCTGAGGCTACTAAGATTTTGAGCTGCACCCTCTGCCTCATCGAGTCCGGAATTACGTAGATACTGGCATATTTTTTGGTGAGCGCTTGCATCGGATGAAAGAGTAATACCAAAGGATTCAAGAACAGTTTTTACATGATTAAAGACGGCATAATAAGATCTGCTTACAGAGGTTCTTCTATCTGCTTCGTGCGCCGATTTAAATAACCTGTTGGCGACTTCTAAGAAATCTTTTCCTTCCATCAGATAATCTGGGGGGTGAGGACAAAATGCGTTCTTGATCCTCTGGGGATAGTTTTGCGGATTATTTTATTAAACTCAGCTTCTTTCTCAAGTACTGCATCTACGGAGCTTTTAGTTTTTAGATGAAATCTGATTTTTTGATAGTTCTCTATTTCCTGGTCAGCAACAAGAGATACCTTTACTTCCTCAACTTCACTAAAGGTAATATATATTTGGCAATAATAATTCACCATGTCTATAACAGGAATGTTATTACAGGTGGCATACTCAATAATATCTTTCCCAAGATCAGGTGAATAAGAAGGGATGTTAGGGATTGTCGATTGGGTTATGTTCATTTTTGATCCACAAATTAAAGGGGATTAATTATATATAGAATAGATGAGAAAGGATAATATTAATTTTTTCGAGATGTTGTCAAGATAATAATTCTTAAGGACAAATTTATAATCAATATGATCTCTTGAAAGATAAAGATCCTTCACTCCCTACGGTCGTTCAGAATGACAAGACAAAGAAATGTAGGAGTAGTATTAGGTGTATTTGGATAATAATTTGAAAACCGTTCCTATTCAAGATGCATCAACATGATCCTATTTGTAACATTAACATTCAGCTAACAGCCCAATGGGCATTAAATTGTAGGACTGAGGATTCTCTATTCAACATATTAAAGAACGCGGGATTTAATCGTATCGAGATTCTTAACGAACCTTCCGGATATAATTTGGTAGGAATAGGCTCTAAAGAATAGAATAGGGGTAATAAGAGGTAATACGGGACGGTTGTACTAGCTCACTAATTCGGCAACTTTTTGTAGTTTATAAAAAGGTGTTTCATAGTTAAAGCCGCCATGCTTTCTCAGGTGGTTATATTCAAATAGAAAGTTTCCAATGTTTAGGATTATATTTTGCTCTGATTCGAATGAATTGGGATAAAAAAAATCGTTCTTAAGTATCTTCCAAAAGGCTTCTATCTCTCGCTGATTTTCTAAAACATCACATACTGCTTTCTCTCAAAATCCTCTTGTCGCCTACTCAGGGAATAGTGGACGGTGGTACAGAAGGTGCTTTAGCTTGAAAGGAGATTTTATACAACGTTCTTAAGGAGAAACTAAATCTTTCCTTGACTCTTCTTGCCTAAAGGTATGCCGTTGTTGGGCCGTTTAGATGGTTGTGTGTACTGCTTCTGCATGCAATTTCAAGCCTAGTGCACCTATCACTTTGAGAATTGTGTCGAAGCCTGGGCTTCTTTCCCCAGAGAGTGCCTTGTAAAGACTTTCGCGAGACAAGCCTGCATCCCGCGCCACTCTTGACATCCCCTTGGCCCGAGCGATATCGCCCAGAGCCTTAGCAATAAAAGTAGCATCACCGTTTGCCTCCTCAATACAAGCTTCAAGATAAGCAGCCATTTCCTCCGGTGTACGAAGATGCTCAGAGACATCGTATCGGGTAGTGATGGTTTTTGCCATGATATCCTCCTATAGATTTTTTGCCAGGCGCAAGGCGGTTTTTATATCCTTGGCCTGGGTACGCTTGTCACCACCAGCCAATAAAATTACCACCGATTGCCCGCACTGTTTGTAATAAACCCGATAGCCGCATCCGTAATCGATCCGCAATTCTGAAACCCCTTCACCTACAGGCTTTACATCGCCTGGATTTCCTGCCGCTAACCGTTCAATCCTTACGAAAATACGTGCACGCGCACGGATGTCATCCAAGCCATCGAGCCATTTACCGAAAATTTCAGTTTTGCGAATTTCAATCATAATCCAATCGTAGCCTAATGGCTACATGTTGTCAACGAATATTTCGCAGTTCTTATATAAAAGGCCCAATGCCCGGTCTGACAACTACGCTAACGCTTTCCCGCGTACCCATGTCTAACCTGAGATTATATTGCCTTTAACATAATAGCTCATTGGTTTATTTATTTTATGTCTAACGAACCTGTAGAAAAAGTCCTTTTGTAGAGGCTTACCGCCAGTCCGGTGGAGGCGGTCGCTTCATTATTCTCGTGGATCTAACAATTAATTCTCTAGTTATGGCTAATAGTCTGTTTTTATTATTTTTATGTTGACTGTCAAGGCTAAAATTCCTAGGCAGGGAATAGAGAACAGTGGTAGGATTTCAATCCTCACCGATTCGTCTGAAAGATCACATAGTGCTCTCTCTCAAAATCCTCTTGTCCCCTACCCTGATGGTGACC
>PFIF01000082.1 GCA_002782605.1 Deltaproteobacteria bacterium CG_4_8_14_3_um_filter_43_13
AAAACACGGGAGACCAATCCTTCCACTCTCTCCAAAAAGGCTTTATCTCCTAAAGGACGCCCTGTACGTTCGTGTAAACGGAAACGTCCCATCTCTTCAGTGCTTACATCCTCCCCTATAAAACCCCGCCAGTCTTCCACTATCTCAAGGAGCGGCAAAACATGCACCAGATTATCATCACAACCCCTTACATGGGCACCCGCACTGCTCCACTTGTAGTACCATGGTTCCTTCGCAATGCCGGCACGTACTGGATTCAACTCAATATAGCGAGCTGCGGCAAGTAGATGATTTTCGCTCATCGGATACGACGCAAAGCGTTCCTGCCAAAGATGCCCCTTCCATTTTTCTCGAAAATTGACGTGCCGTGTGTAACGGCGATGAGCCTCTCCAATGGCGTGACGGAAGCTGTCAGAATGCTTTGGAACGGCAATGAAATGAACGTGGTTAGGCATAAGGCAATAGGCCCATACATCAACTTCGTAACGTCGACAAGAAGCAGACATCATGGACATATATTCTTGATAATCATCGTCGCAGAAAAAAGTCTGCATCCGGCGATTACCCCGCTGGGTGATGTGGTGAGGTATTCCCGGTATGACGACTCTTGCTATCCTTGCCATGCCTGGATTATTACCGGTATTGTCCCCAATTGTCAAGTATTAAGTATACTGTCCCCGGAATCGTCCCCGGAATCGTTGCCCGGAATCGTTGTCCCCGGAATCGTTGCGGAATCGTTGCGGAATCGTTTCCCCGGAATCCCGCCATGAGCCTGGATAGAGGTGATCATTACCAGGAGAACGCTTGAATAATGATAATAATGATACCCCCTTTATGCTTTGATTAAGTAAAATTTGGCATTACACGCAGGACATTCAAGGTATTCTCCGTCTTTGTCCTGTTTTGTACACCCTTCACCAATCTTCTCAACGGTTTTTCCATCTTCATCCTGGTATTTATAGTTCATTTCGGGACAATATACCCATTCCCCACATTGGGAACAATAAAAATTCTCGGCAATAACTTTTATATAGCTAATGGTAAACATAAGGACCTCTTTAAGATTGCGATAAGAGCTTGCTTTTCGAGGACAGAAATACGTCAAAATTAGCCTTCTGAAATTCTGCTAATTCTGGACACAATACTTCATATAAGGGAGATTTGCGATAGATAGCATTATTTGACTATGGTTCCAGAGATATTCAGAACTCTTACCTTTGATACTTTACAATCCTTGCAAAATCATCAGCCTTCAAACTTGCCCCCCCGACTAACGCTCCGTCTATGTTAGGCTTTGCCATCAGTCCGTCTATGTTATCGGGTTTTACACTTCCACCATACAGGATTCTTATACTATCTGCTGTATCTTTATAAATTTCTTTTAAAAGCTTTCTTATAAAACTGTGAATCTCTTCTGCCTGCTCACCGGTTGCTGTCCTGCCTGTACCTATAGCCCATACAGGCTCATAGGCAATGATTACATCTTCCATATCTGAAGGAGAAAGACCGGATAGACCTCTCCTAACCTGTGCTTCAATTATACTAAAAGTCTCTCCTGCCTCTCTATGTTGAAGGGTCTCCCCGACGCAAAAGATAGGTATTAGACCATGCTGCAGGGAGCTCTGTATTTTTTTATTGACAGTCTCATCGGTTTCACCAAAGTACTGCCTGCGTTCAGAGTGACCAATAATGACGTACTCACATCCAACATCTGACAGCATTTTTGGAGACACAGCCCCTGTATATGCCCCTTCTTCCTCCCAGAATAGATCCTGAGCTGAAACGTGTATATTGAAACCTTTCGCCTCCTGGGCTACACGATAGATTGCTAAAAACGGAGGAGCAACCACAATCTCCACATCTATAACATCTGCTATCAGACTCTTGAGATCGGATATTAACTCAACCGCCTCAGAAACGGTCTTATTCATCTTCCAATTTCCAGCGATAACTGCTTTTCGCACCATTAAACCCAACCTAGTATATCGTTTCAGCAAACCATTTACATCTGATTCTTACATCACCCCCACCCAAACCCTCCCCCTTCAAGGGGGAGGGCAGGGAGGGGGTGGATCAGAACTTGTAAGTATTTTAGTGAAACGCTCTACTAGACAGTATCGTTCATGTTATCCTTTGTTTTTCAATGCCTCGATCCCAGGGAGCGGCCTGCCCTCCAACAAATCTATAAAGGCACCTCCACCAGTGGATATGTAAGACATCTTGTTTAATTCTCCGGACTTGTTAACGGCTACATCTGTGTCTCCACCACCAACAATAGTTAGTGCATAAGAATTGGCAACATGACTTACCATTGCAGATGTCCCCCTGCTGAAGGCGTCCATCTCAAAGGCACCCATAGGCCCATTCCAGATAATGGTCTTGGCATCCTGCAGGGCTTGAGCAAAAAGTGTGTTGGTAGCAGGGCCAATATCCAAAGCCATCCAGTCTTTAGGGATCTCCTGGACTGTAGCGATCTTGGTCTCCGCCTCAGAGTCAAACTTATCTGCAACAACACAATCTACGGGCAGATAGAACTTTACGTTTCTTTCCTTCGCAGATTCCAAAATCTTTTGTGCGGTATCTATTAATGTATCCTCAACCAATGATTTCCCAACATCATATCCAAGGGCTTTAAGAAAGGTAAATGCCATCCCTCCCCCAACAATTATCTTATCCACTTTCTTGATAACATTTTCCAGGGCAGCCAATTTATTCGAAACCTTGGCCCCTCCTATGATAGCCACCAGTGGTCGGGCTGGATTATCCATTGCCCTGGCAAAGAAATTAAGCTCCTTCTTCATTAAAAATCCGGCACCACACACATCGAAGAATCTGGTTACGGCAACCACTGAGGCATGGGCCCTGTGAGACATAGCGAAGGCGTCATTGATATACACGTCAGCTAACCTGGCTAACTCTTTTGCAAAGCTCTCATCATTTTTCTCTTCCCCGATGTGAAATCTCAGGTTCTCCAGCAGGACAACATAATTTGAATCCATATCATCAACAGTCTTCTTTACCTCATCACCAATACAGTCCCTGGCCATAACAACATCTTTCTTTAATAACCTCCCAAGCCTTCTGGCTACCGGCTCCAGACTCAGTCTTTTATCAACCTTACCTTTTGGCCTGCCCATATGGGATGCCAGAACCACCTTAGCCCCTTCATCAAGGGCATAATCTATCGTTGGAAGGACCCCTCTTATCCTGGTATCGTCAGTAATGTTACCCATCTCATCAAGGGGAACGTTAAAATCAACCCTGATTAATAACCTTTTCCCTTTAATATCCAGATCATCGATATATTTTATCGACACCCCATCCTCCTCCCTGTCAGTCCAGCTTCTCTCCCATGTAGGCAGCAAGGTCAACCATTCTGGTAGAAAATCCGCTTTCATTATCATACCATGCTAAAACCTTTACCATGTTTCCCCCTATGACGCTGGTACTTGGTGCATCTACAATAGATGAAAAGGCGCTGCTTGTAAAATCCACAGAAACCAGTTCCTCATTACAATACAAAAGAATACCTTTCAGATCTTCCTCTGATGCCTTTTTTAACGCACCATTCACCTCTTCCTTGGTTATGTCCCGACTGAGATCCGCTACTAAATCCACCAGGGATACATTTGGTGTAGGCACTCTAATGGCCAATCCATCCAGTTTGCCTTTTAATTCTGGTATAACCTGGGCAACTGCCACAGCAGCACCAGTAGTTGTAGGGATCATGGATAAAGCTGCTGCCCTGGCCCTCCTGAGGTCCTTGTGTGATCCATCCAGTAATCTCTGATCCATAGTGTAGGAATGGATTGTGGTCATTAACCCTTTTACTATACCAAAGTTTTCATGCAAAACCTTTGCAACAGGAGCCAGACAATTAGTGGTACAGGAGGCATTGGATACCACGTGGTGTTTGAAAGGGTCATAGCTGGATTCATTAACTCCATATACCAGAGTGGCATCAACGCCCTTGCCAGGAGCTCCGATAATTACCTTCTTTGCCCCGGCAGCAAGATGTTGTGAGGTGCTTTCTCTGTCCCGAAATTTACCTGTAGTCTCCATGACAATATCAACTCCCAGTTCTTTCCAGGGAAGTTCAGTGAGATTACCAGTTACCTTTGTTGTCTTAATCTCTTTACCGTTGACAACAATTGCCTCACCTTTCTGCTTAATTTCACCAGGGAAAGACCTGTGCACTGAATCGTATTTAAGAAGATGGGCTATAGATTTGGCATCACCCCTGGTATTAATAGCCACTATGTCAACATCATCCCTGTTAACAGCCGCCCTGACAAGATATCTCCCTATCCTCCCAAAACCATTAATAGCTAATTTTACAGCCATAGTACACTCCTCCTTAAAGAATATATGAATTAAGAAAATTCTTCGATTCTTATCCTAAAATTAAATATCCACCTATTGCCTTCATATCACTGGTTGCTTCGAACATTTAAATCTTGGTTTCTTGTCTAGTGGAATGTCCCTTTAATACCTTTACTATAAATATTCCCTCCCCCTTGATGGGGGAGGGGCAGGGTGGGGGTGAAGAATCGCTATGTTGCC
>PFIF01000218.1 GCA_002782605.1 Deltaproteobacteria bacterium CG_4_8_14_3_um_filter_43_13
CCGTAAAGAGGTCAAGCAGCTGCGAATGGAGCGAGAAATCTTAAAAAAATTTAAATACCTCCAAGTAAGAGCCAGTCAGGGACTGCCCAGATGTTCTTTCTTATTTCAACGACTTCCCTGCCTGAATAAACGATAAGCCCTACCGGTGCATGTTTCCTGTAATCAATCATAAAAGATTCCACATTTCTAGCATCAACGTTAGCGATTTGAGACGAATATTTAACCTCAATGGGTAACAGCATTTCTTCACCTGCTATCAGGAAATCTATTTCCTTCCCGCCTGCGGTCCGATAAAAATATACGTCAGGCTCTACGAGTTGCAGGTGTTTCCATTTAAGAAGCTCCGATAAAACCCAGGTTTCATACGAAGCACCTGAGTTTATTGCCATCTCTCCCAGTATTACCCTGTTCAGACCAGGATCAGGAAAGTATATTTTCGGGCTTTTAACGAAACGCTTGCCTATATTTTCGTAATATGGAGGCACTAAATAGCATTGGAAAGACATTACCAGCAGATTTATGTATCTTTTTACTGTATTTACTGCCACGGATAAATCCCGGGCAACTTCGCTGATCGAAAAGAGTTGTCCCGTACGGGCACATAGAAGCTTCTGGGCTAAAGCAAAGGTATCTATATTTGCCACCTGACCAACATCCGAAATGTCCCTCTCCAGGTATGTTTTTCGATAGTCCTTCAGCCAGTTAATTTTATCCGAGGCATCCTTCATCTGCCATACGGGAGGATAACCTCCCCATACTTGATGTTCTCTGGTTATAGCCATCACGCTACGAATTTTTTCGGGGGGGGAAATGTTTGACACTTCAACCTCTTCTTTTTCTAACTTACCCTGTTTCCAGATTCTTGTGAGCAGTGGAATCGGGGAACTTTCAGAGACCTCAGAAAGTGAAAATGGAAACAGACTCAATAAAGCAACTCTTCCTGCAAGGGTTTCCTTGACATCCTTAAGTAAAAGCAGTTGTGATGATCCTGTCAGAATGAAAACCTTTTTTTGAGAAGCCAGGTTTCTTTTCTGCCTGTCTATGACATATTTTAATGAATCAAACAATGCCGGTATCTTCTGAACTTCATCGAGTATTACTAAAGGGGTGTCAAGCGATTCCAGGATAGCTATCGCCGAGTTTTGAAACCTAAGCCTCTCATCTGGGTCATCAAAGGATATATAGGTATATGGTTGATTTATGCATTGAGGAAGGATGCCTTCGCAAAGAGTGGTTTTACCCGTTTGCCTGGCTCCGGTAAGCACGACTGTCCGCTCTTGCTTTATTTTAGACAAAAAAACATCGGTAATATTTCGTTTTATAAATTCCATACCGAGATACTACCATTCGCATTGCAAAATTGCAAGGTAAATTTGCAATGCAATTGAAATGGTCAATTTTTTGTACTGGAACACTCAACTCCTTAACTCTCTACCTCTTTCAATACCCACTAAAGCTCTCGTATTATGAATGTAAGGATAAATGGGAAAGGGATTTTCTCTATTGTAAGGACAGGAGTTCAGTGAGCTTTTTGGCTATATCCCTCTCCCTCATAAGACTTTCTCCGATGAGAAAGGCATGTGCCCCGCACTCCCTTAATCTTGAAATATCTTCGGCTGTGTTGATGCCGCTTTCACTCACCACAATCTTATCCTGCGGGATTTCTTTGATGAGACGTTCTGTTGCGGATATATCGGTTTTGAAGGTTTTCAGATCCCTGTTGTTTATGCCTATAATTTCAGCCTCTGTTTGAAGAACTATCTTCAATTCTTCAAGGTTGTGGACTTCCACAACAGCCTGCATCCCCAGCCCTCTTCCGGTCTTTAAAAGCTCCTTCAGTTTACTATCGTCCAGTATCGCTGCAATCAATAAGAAGGCATCGGCACCGAGTACGCGGGCCTCATAGACCTGATACTCATCAAAGATGAAGTCCTTGCATAGAAGAGGAATAGCAGTCACCTCTCTTATTTTTTTGAGGTAATCAAGGCTTCCATGGAAAAATTTCTCTTCTGTAAGTATGGATATAGCTGATGCCCCATTGGCTTCATAGGTCTTTGCAATCTCCACCGGATCGAAATCTTCCCTGATTATCCCTTTAGATGGTGATGCCTTCTTTACCTCGGCAACAATCCTTATTGGAGTGGATGGGGAGGTTAGAGCAGACTTGATGTCTCTTGTGGGGGGTAAGTCACCAACTAGTCCTCGAAGTTCATCTATAGAACACCTTTTCTTGCCCCCTATCAGGACCTTCTTTTTATGGCTGATAATCTCATCTAAAAAATTACCGTTCACTATTTGAGACCTTTGTACAACCTGCCGAGAGCTTTGAAGAAGTCCCCTGAGAGCATTTCGGGAATCGGAAGTCGGGAATCGGAAGTGGTTTTTATATTATTTATTCTATTTACGACTCACGACTTACGACTTACGATCTTAGATGGGTCAAAAAAGTGTATGCTGAAACGAAAAGGGGTACCTTTTCAAAGCTTTCTATTTATTACTCATTTCTACAAGTCCTTCCAGCTTCTTCATGGCAGCACCGCTATCTATGGACTCTTCTGCAACCCTGATACCTTTGGCAAGGGTTTCTGCCTTTCCACCGGCTAAAATAGCGGCCGCCGCATTGAGGAGAACTATATCCCTTTTAGGTCCTTTTTCACCTTTGAGAACTCTCAGAGTGATACTGGCGTTTTCTTCAGGGTTTCCTCCCAGAAGGTCTTCAGCCCGGCATCGTTCAATATTGAAATCCTCTGGTTTTATCCAATAAGTATCTACCTTTCCGTTCTTTAGCTCAGAGATTTTTGTTTTGGAAGTCAGACTGATTTCGTCCAGCCCATCCTCACCATGGACAACAAAGGCGTGTTGGCTCTCCAGATTACCCAGAACAGCAGCCAGTTTTTCTGTTAGTTCTTTAGAATATATACCTATCACCTGGGCAGAAGCCCCTGCAGGGTTGGTCAATGGCCCCAATATGTTGAAGACAGTTCTTATGCCAATCTCCCGCCTGGGTCCGATAGCATACTTCATGGCTCCGTGAAGCAGAGGGGCAAAGAGGAAGCCGATACCGTTTTCATTAAGGCATCTTTCCACTGTACTTACACCTGCTTCGATGTTTACCCCCAGAGCCTTTAAGACATCTGCACTTCCACAGTTGCTTGAAACTGATCTGTTCCCGTGTTTTGCCACGGTTATTCCAGCCCCTGCTGCCACAAAGGCTGAAGTAGTGGATATATTAAAGGTATTGGCACCATCACCACCGGTACCACATGTATCTATAACTGTAGAAGAGTTTGTGTTTATCTTAATAGCCTTTTCGCGCATAACCCTGGCTGCACCGGTAATCTCCTCTATAGTCTCCCCCTTCATTCGCAGGGCAGTAATGAACGAGGCTATCTGGGCAGGGGTTGCCTCTCCACCCATTATCTGGTTCATTACTCCTATCATCTCTGCTTCAGACAGGTTGTTTCTTTCAATTACCTTTCCTATTGCCTCTGTAATCATGATACTTGTCTCCTTGTAATTACTCAGGTAGATAGGCTGTAGACTGAAGACTATTAGGACACTTCAGCCTTCAGCCTCTCTACCTGTTAATAAACTAAATTTTGTCGAAGCGTTTGGGGTTGATATTCAATAGAAGCAGTTCTTATGAACCGATACTCTTCAAAAAATTTTTCAGGAGACTCTTCCCCACCCTGGTTAGTATAGACTCTGGATGGAATTGAATCCCCTCTATATGGTATTCATTATGCCTGACTCCCATGATCTCACCATCTTCACTCTCTGCACTTACCTTGAGACAGGCAGGAAGAGTGGCTTTCTCGATGACCAATGAGTGGTATCTCGTAGCCTCGAAGGGATTTGGCAGTCCTTTATAGACTCCTTCATTGTCATGATGTATAAGGGAGGTCTTACCATGCATTATGTTTTTGGCTTGAATGATCCTTCCGCCGAATGCCTCCCCAATCGACTGATGCCCTAAGCAGACGCCCAGTATTGGTATCTTGCCGGCAAAGTGTCTAATTGCAGCTAGCGAGATACCGGCATCCCCGGGTCTGCCAGGCCCAGGTGAAATTGTGAGTCCCCGGGGTTTCAGATTGTCAATATCTTCTAAACTTATCTTATCGTTTCTAAATACCCTGACTTCCTCACCCAGTTCTGCAAGGTACTGAACCAGGTTATAAGTAAAAGAATCGTAATTATCAATCATCAAAAGCATCTTTTATCCCAATCCATCTTTAGCCATCTCAAGGGCTTTCATCATAGCCTTAGCCTTATTTACCGTTTCAGACCACTCTTTATCCGGTTCTGAGTCAGCAACAATACCGGCACCTACCTGAATATATATAGTGCGATCCTTTATTGTCACTGTCCTAATTGTAATACAAAAATCCATATTGCCAGAAAAGCTAAAGTACCCTACAGCACCGGCATAAGGGCCTCTCCTGGCAGGTTCTAAATCCTCGATTATCTCCATCGCCCTCACTTTAGGAGCCCCTGAAACCGTTCCTGCGGGGAAACATGCCTTAAGAACGTCAAAGTTGTCCTTATCGTCATCAAGAACCCCCTGGACATTGGAGACTATATGCATCACATGGGAGTATTTTTCTATTACCATAAGTTCGTTGACATTGACTGTAGCTGTTTTTGCCACTCTACCCACATCATTTCGCCCAAGGTCCACCAGCATTATATGTTCTGCAATCTCCTTAGGATCTTGAAGCAAATCCTTCTCGAATTCCTGGTCTTCTTCAGGGCTTTTGCCTCTGGGGCGTGTTCCAGCAATAGGTCTAAGAGCGATACGATTGTCTTCAACCCTAACCATAACCTCCGGGGATGATCCTACTACCGTCAAGTCATCGAACTTCAAATAGAACATATATGGTGAGGGATTTATAATCCTTAAACTCCGATAAATGTTCATGGGATCTATATCAGCCTGTGTTTGGAATCGCTGCGAAAGGACAACCTGTATAATATCCCCTGCTACGATATGCTCTTTTGCCTTTGCTACTGTGTTTTCAAACTCCTCTTTTGAAAGATTCGATGTAATATTTAGACTTGGTTGATTAGTAATCGGCATCGATTTTCTCATCAGGGGCTCTTTTAATCTTGAGACTATGGAATCTATTTTTCTTGTAGCCTCTCTGTATAAGCTCTCCAGGGAACTCCCCTTGTTTAAGTAAACATTAGACACAACTTTTATGTTTTGTTTCAGGTTGTCAAATATCAGGATGGTGTCTGTAATCACAAAAAAGCTGTCGTATATGTTAAGATCGTCGGTGGTATTGTCAGGTAATTCTTCAAAGAATCTCACCATGTCATAACTCAAATAGCCCACCGCTCCGCCAAAAAACCTTGGGAGTCCATCCATTTTTACAGGTTTATACTCCCTCATTAAATCCCTTAATTTATCGAGGGGGGATTTGACGTTTTTCCACTCTTCTGTCTTTTGACCTCTGATAATTTCTACCGTGTTCCCTTTGCTTCTGAAGATTATAGAGGGATTGAAGCCAAGGAAGCTGTATCTTGCCCATTTTTCACCCCCCTCCACGCTTTCCAGCAGGAATGAATGCTTGCCGCTGTTTATCTTCTGAAATGCAGAGACCGGGGTTTCCATATCTGCCAGGATATCGCTGTATACGGGGATAAGGTTACCTTCTTTTGCTTTCCTGGAAAACTCTTCAAAAGATGGGAAGTACATTTATATTTCCGTTCCTTTCAGGCAAAGGGGGAGAGCCCGTAAAGGGCTTTTCCCCTTTCTTATCATCAACAGCAGGCTTAAGCCTGCTGTTGATTAAATCTTCGGTAACTTCTCCAATGCCTCTTTTATCTTTTGCTCGGGGTACTCATAGTCTTCTAATTGACCTGCCAGATAGGCATCGTAAGCCGCCAGATCAAAGTGTCCATGGCCACTGAAAGCAATAACAATGCACTTTTCTTCCTTTGTTTCCTTGCATCTCATTGCTTCGTCAATGGCGCCCTTTATAGCATGAGCTGTTTCCGGGGCAGGAATAATTCCTTCGGTCTGGGCAAACTGCATCGCTGCCTCAAAGACAGGATTTTGATGATATGCCCTTGCTTCAATAACCCCTTGATTTACCAAAAGACAGAGAAGAGGAGCGTCACCATGATACCTCAATCCTCCGGCATGGATGCCTGGCGGAACAAAGGTATGTCCTAATGTGTACATCATTAATAGCGGTGTCATCTGGGCAGTGTCACCAAAATCATAGCGGTAAGGTCCCTTGGTCAATGTAGGACATGAGGTAGGTTCCACCGCGATTATCCTCATGTCTTTACCAGCCAGCTTATCCTTGACAAAGGGGAAGCAGAACCCTGCAAAGTTGCTCCCCCCGCCAACACAACCGATCAGAACATCCGGGGATTCTCCTGCTAATTTCAATTGTTCCTTTACCTCTAAACCGATAATGGTTTGATGTAATAAGACATGGTTTAGCACACTCCCCAGAGCGTATTTGGTGTCTTCGTGGGTAGCCGCATCCTCTATCGCTTCTGAGATGGCTATACCGAGACTCCCTAACGTATTTGGATCTTTCTCTAAAATACTCCTTCCTGCATTGGTTAAGTTGGTCGGAGATGGATGCACCGTTGCCCCCCATGCATGCATCAAAGACCTCCGGTAAGGTTTTTGTTCATAGCTCACCTTTACCATGTAGACGGTGCATTCTATATCAAAGAGTTTACAGGCAAAAGCCAGGGCACTTCCCCACTGCCCTGCCCCTGTCTCCGTGGCAATCCTTCTTACCCCTTCTTTTTTGTTGTAGTACGCCTGAGCAACAGCAGTGTTTGGTTTATGACTTCCCGCAGGGCTAACGCTCTCGTTCTTATAGTATATCCTGGCAGGGGTTGCCAATGCCTTTTCTAATCTTTTTGCCCTATGCAAAGGGGTTGGCCTCCACAGTCGGTAAATATCCATGATTTCATCCGGTATCTCTATCCAGCGCTCCTGACTTACCTCTTGTTCTATAAGCCCCATGGGAAATATTGGCGCCAGGTCTTCAGGGCCAACTGGTTGGCCTGTTCCTGGATTTAATGGGGGCATAAGCGGCTTGGGCAAATCTGCCTGTACGTTATACCACTTCTGAGGCAACTCTTTTTCACTCAACAAGATCTTAGTTTCTTTCATCATCTTCTCCTTTTATACAAAAGAATTTGCTCCTGGAATATCCTTCCAGTATCCCTAAAATCATTTCTGGAAATGCTATGTTATTTACCTCCTTTCTAAATAAATAGCTATTGAGGTAATTGCAAAAGTATTGCTATCTGTCATTCCCGCGAAAGCGGGAATCCAGAAGTCATTGTTTTTAAAGAAAACTGGATTCCCCGATCAAGTCGGAGAATGACGAATTTGGGACTTTTGCAATTACCTCTATTGGCTAAATTAATCTTTTGTTGAAAGATCTCCTTATAAAAAAAGCCATGAGCAAAAAGGAATAGCCCATGGCTTTTAAAATAAAAAAGCCGTGGACTAAAGGATTTGTCCACGGCACTTATTGCTGCATTTGACTGTTAATATTAATAACAGAAAGATGGGGGCAGACAAATCCCTAGTATGTAATTGTCCCACCACCAATTGCTATTTCCATTATGGGAGATTTCTTTGCCGTTCATGGTCTCAAAGCCTTTTTAATAAAATGTGTAACTCATTAACATAAGAGATTCCGGTTGTCAAGCATTTTCTCAGATCAGAAAATTTTTCATTTGACAATTATCATTATTTTTATATAATAAAATATTTATCATCCTCAATAAAATCATTTCCTTTACCAAGGTAATATTAAACGTTTTATAAAAAACAGAGCATACGATGTGAAAAACAGAAATCAATCAGTAGAACAAGCCAATTAGCAGGATAGCCCTGTATTAAATACGGGCTCGCTTGTAAGAATATTCATAGACACCATCTACCATATTTCCAGCTATCTTCTGGTTACTACTCTATTAAATTTATCCCCGATCCAGTGAGGGATTTACTACCTACAATAGACAATTATTATCTACACATTTAAGGATTGTGTTTTCAAAACAATACATTTTTTAGATGGCAGGAAATATAAAATCCATGCACCAAATACTTTGACAATACAGCCATTAATGAAGGGGGGGGAAGATGAATGCCTGGTGTTAAAGTTAGAGAAGATGAAACCTTTGAAAATGCCTTGAAACGATTTAAAAAGCTGTGTGATAGAACGGGAATACTATCGGAGGCAAGGAAAAGGGAGTATTATGAGAAACCCAGTGTGAAGAAAAAAAGAAAGGCTTTGGCAGCTAGAAAAAGGGCATTAAAAAGAAAAAGGGAAACTGGAGTGTAACCTATGCCATTAAATGACAGACTAATAGACGAGATGAAAGTGGCCGCCAAGGCAAAGGACAAATTAAAGATTCCTATCCGACCTATTTGTTAATTCACGTCACCCCCTGTTCTTAATTTTCATGTATCTTGATTATATTCCAGATAGACATCTAAAGGGGTTTTAAAAATCGCCTAACAATAATAAGTACCCCTAAATGAACTTGAGCAAGTAAATGGGAATAGACTGAAGCATACTGAAAGCAAAGAAGATGTGTTATTTACTCCTCTAACTACTGGCATGACAGGTAAGATCAATTTGGTAGGGATGAGAGTAATGATGCTATACCCTTGGTTGATAAGGTTATAGATAATACAATCCTAAGTGGCATGACAAGGGTGGATATCGTTCATGGAGTTGGTACTGGAAGATTAAGAGATGCTATTAGGGACCACCTGAATGCCCACAGCTTTGTAGTAAATTTTAACTCAGCCGATTTGTCCCAGGGAGGGACTGGCGTTACAGTTGTGGAAATTAAGGTTTGACTAAGAAAATGGAGAAGCAGCACTTTGGCAGATTATATCCCTGATGATAAGCTTGAAGAGATAAAAGATAGGGTGAGTATCGTAGAGGTAATATCAGACTATGTCTCCCTCAAAAAGGCAGGAAAGAACTATAAAGGATTGTGCCCCTTTCATTCTGAGAAGACCCCCTCCTTTATGGTGAATGAGGAAAAGCAGATTTTTCATTGTTTTGGATGCAATACTGGCGGTAATGTATTCAACTTTCTGATGAAGATGGATCGTCTCTCATTTCCTGAGGCTGCAAGGGGACTCGCCAGGAGGTATGGAATTGATCTCCCCAAAATAAAAATATCTGAGGCAGATAAGGAAGAAAACCTAAAAAGAGAGTGGTTATTTGAGTTAAATGAACTGGCAGCAAGCTACTACCACAATCTTCTGATAAATGAAAAGGAGGGTAAAGAAGCTAGAGAATATCTCAGGCAGAGAGGAATTGGGAATGATGTGATAATAGATCACAGAGTGGGCTATGCCCAGAATAGCTGGGATGGATTGTTAAAGTTTCTATTGAAAAAAGGGGTCCCCCTTTCAAGGGTTTCTGAAGTTGGATTGATTATACCGAAAAAAGCCCAGGGATTTTATGACCGTTTTAGGGGGAGGATGATTTTCCCTATAATTAATATCAACGGCAAAGTGATCGGTTTTGGAGGGAGAGTATTGGACAATACTCTTCCTAAATATCTTAATTCACCGGAATCTTCCATTTACAATAAAAGCAATAGCCTTTACGGGCTGAAAGTTGCCAAAGATTTTATAAGGAGCGAAGATAAGGTAATAGTTGTAGAGGGATACTTTGACCTTTTGAGTTTAAATCAATACGGCATAAAAAACGTTGCAGCTACACTGGGTACATCCTTAACCACAGGTCATATAAGGATTTTGAGGAGATACACAAATAACATAATTACTGTCTTTGATGCTGATGAGGCTGGAGAGAAGGCTGCTGCTAGAAGTCTTGATATCTTATTAAAGCATGGCGCTTCACCGAAGATAGCAGTCCTTCCGTCAGGGTTTGATCCTGATAGTTTCGTGAAAAAAGTGGGCGAGGAAGGGTTTAAAGAAATTATTGCTGGTTCTATGCCCCTGATAGAATTTGCCATAAACGAGGTCATAAAAAGGCATGATGCTTCTTCAGTGGAAGGGAAGGTAAAAATCATAGAAGATGTTACACCTATTCTGGCTAAGATAGAAAATAAAATAGAAAGGGACATCTATATACAAAGGGTTTCCAATCGACTGGGCATAAAAGAGGATACCATTGTTTCACAACTCCGTAAGACAAAAAAAAGGGGAAGCGTTTTACAAGAAAAGGGTGTTCAGTTTATGGATGAAGATATTGTTGAGAAACTCTTATTAAAGCTGATGTTGTTAAACAACGAGGTTGTCCATAAAATTCAGGAAGAAGCGATAATCGAAGAGTTTGTAAATAAGCAATACAAAGAGATAGGATTATTGCTTTTAGAGGAATTCAATAGACAAGGAAGAATAGATTCAGGGAAAGTAATTAACTGCTTGGAAGATGAGAATTCAAAAAGCCTGATCTCTCAGCTATCGATTGAAAAAGAGAGTATAGAAGATGTCCCAAAAATTCTTAAAGACTGTATGAATAAAATTAGGATGCATAAAGTGGATGAGGAGATAAAGATACTGGACATAAAGATTAAAGAAGCCGAAGAGAAAAAAGATGAAGTGCTTCAGAGAGAGTTCTTGATCTCCAGACAAGAGCTTAAAAACAAGCAAATAAACTATAGACAAGCTTTTTTACGCCACAATAATGCCTGAGTAGGGGCACGGTGCGCCATTTATACAAAGGAGGAGTTTTAATGCCTAAAAAGACAAAGATTGAAGAGGTAGAGCAGCTAATTAACATGGGTAAAGAAAAAGGGTTTCTGACTTATGATGAGGTTAATGATATTTTACCTTCGGATATCGTGTCCTCGGAGCAAATTGATGATTTGATGATTATGTTTGATGAAAATGACATTGAAATTGTCGATGCAGTTCAGAAGGTAAAAATACCAAAAAGGAAAATTCCAGAATTAAGAGAAGAAGAAAAAGACCTTGACATAGATGAGGAATCATACAGCAAGGGCAATGATCCAGTGAGGATGTATCTAAGTGAAATGGGGTCGGTTTCCCTGCTGACACGAGATGAAGAAGTTAAGATAGCAAAGAGGATTGAAGAAGGGGAAAGAGAGGTTCTGGAAGCGGCATTGGATTCTCCAATAACGATAAGAGAAACAATATTATTAGCTGAAAAGCTTAGAAAAGAAAAGATTACTGTCAAGGAGACAATTAAGGATCAGGAGGAAGAACATTTAAATTCCGAATACCATACCCAGAGAGTTTTGACCCTAATTGACAGAATAAAGGAACTGAATGAAAAGAATAGAGAAATTCAGAAACTGTTGATGCAGGATAAAGGGGGTCCATTTGACAGAGAAGATCTTAGAAAAAATAGGATTGAGAATAAGCAGAATATAGTAAGACTACTAATGGATATAAATTTCAACAAAAAACAGGTTGAAAGAATAGTTCAAAGATTAAAAAGTCTCAATGATAGAGTTGAAAAAGCAGTAAGGGAAATACAGGAGTGTGAAAAGATTTCTGGCATAGACCTTAAGGAGATAAAAAGATTAATTAGACTGATGAAGAAAAAGGAAGGGGCAGGATGTGGTGAATTATCAGACAATAAAGTGTTTACCATGGATGGGTTGAAAGAATTTGAGAAGATAATTAATAGTGCTCAAAGGAGGATTAGAAGATCAGAAGTTGAATTAGAGATGTCTGCAAAGAAGTTGAAAAAGATTATTCAGAGTATTGAGGATGGAGAAAACAAAGCAAAGGAGGCTAAGAGCGAGCTGATAGAGGCTAACCTGCGTTTAGTAATAAGTATAGCCAAGAAATACACGAACCGTGGGCTTCAATTTCTGGATTTGATCCAGGAAGGAAATATAGGATTGATGAAAGCTGTGGATAAATTTGAATATCAAAGAGGATACAAATTCAGTACCTATGCAACTTGGTGGATCCGACAGGCAATTACACGGGCAATAGCGGATCAGGCCAGAACTATAAGGATCCCTGTTCATATGATTGAGACAATAAATAAACTCATCCGAACTTCCCGATACCTGGTTCAAGAAATGGGTCGGGAACCACTGCCTGAAGAGATTGCTGAAAAGATGGAATTGCCTTTGGGTAAAGTTAGAAAGGTTCTAAAGATAGCCAAAGAACCTATTTCCCTGGAAACTCCTATTGGCGAAGAGGAAGACAGCCACCTGGGGGACTTTATTGAGGATAAAAAAATTATATCTCCAAGCGATTCTGTTATTAACCTAAACCTATCCGAGCAGACCAGAAAGGTACTGGCTACCTTGACGCCCAGAGAAGAGAAAGTTCTGCGAATGAGGTTTGGAATCGGTGAGAAGGCAGATCACACACTGGAGGAGGTAGGCCAGGATTTCGATGTTACTAGAGAGAGAATCAGGCAGATAGAAGCTAAGGCATTGAGGAAATTGAGGCATCCCAGCAGAAGCAAAAGACTTAAAAGCTTTGTAGAAAAATGATGTTAATGCCTTTTAACTCCTAGATTTTGCCATTTTTACTTGACAAAGGTTTTCAATTTATTTATTGTTTTTCAGTTTAGTTTTAGGAAATTTAATCTGACAGATTTTACAGTTTTTTCCCTAATAGGGGCCCATAGCTCAGCTGGAAGAGCCACCGGCTCATAACCGGTAGGTCCCTGGTTCGAACCCAGGTGGGCCCACCAACGATCTTACTAATGATAGTAGAGAAGGATGTTTATTGAAAAGATCTGTTTGGAAATTTGTAGAAGATATAAAAGAGATAAGCGGATGAAGAGTGCACCTTCTAGGTGCACTTTTTTATTTCTAGGCCGATACTGCTAACATCCACTAAGGAGGAAAAGAATATTGCACGAACAAATTAATATTCTGGTGAAGCTCCAGGACCTGGATTTGAGCATAGGAAAGATTGAAGAGACTAAAGAGAACTATCCACGAAGAATAGAATTGTTGAAAGAGAAGCTAGAAGAGAAGCGGAGAATAGCTGATTTAAACAGGGAGAAACTGGAGAGTTTGGAGAATGACAGAAGGAAAAAAGAGAGAGTTATGGAACAGGAGATGGAGAAGATTAGAAAATCTGAAGAAAAATTATTATCGGTTAAGACCAACAAGGAATACCAGGCAGCATTGAAGGAGATAGCCTTGACAAAGGAATCCAATAGCCAAAGGGAAGAAGATATCCTTAATGTCTTAGAGGAGCTTGATGTTTTAAGGAAGGAATTGAAGGAAAAAGAAGAAGATTTTATGGCAACATCCAGAGAGTTTGACAAGGAGGAGAGTGAACTTACAGCGAAACTGGAGGAATTCAAGAATCAACTGGCAGAAAAAGTGAAAAAGAGAGGGGAATTATCCTCAAAGATAGGTCCAGAGTTACTGCAGACGTATGAGAACATAAAGAAACACAGGCAGGAGATTGCTGTTGTTCCGACAAAGGACAGATTTTGTCAAGGATGCTATATGGATATTCCGCCCCAACTCTCTAATGAGGTACAGAAGGGGATGGATTTAATCTTTTGTCCAAATTGCAATAGAATCCTCTACTGGGAGAACAGTGCATGACCCCAATCGCTTTTAAACCCTAACCCCCATTCTAGTGGATAGCCTCCATAAATCTATACCGAGAAAAGATTGAAGAGTAGAGAGATTCCGGATAAATTAAAAACAGAGATATTGAATCATCTGGCTTTGCACATGAGTTTTACAAAGACCATTGAGAAATTTCCAATGGTTTCAAATGAGGATATCCAGGAAATATTACATCAATCAGCAGTATTTTATAGGAACAAATCGGATAATCGAGCTTCGTCCAATCTCAGTGATTTTTTTGTCTATACCGATGGTGCCTCTCGAGGGAATCCAGGGGAAGCTGGGGCCGGGGCAGTTATTATAGATAAAGAAGGAAATGTAATTAGTGAGTTAAAAATATATCTTGGAAAGAATACTAATAATGTTGCTGAATACCGGGCATTGATCTTGGGACTCAGTGAGGTATTAAAACTCAAGGGAACCAGAGTGCATATCTTCTCTGATTCAGAATTGATGGTTAGACAGTTAAATGGGACATATGCTGTTAAGAATAAGGGATTGAGGGTTTTGTACAATGAGGTGAATGATCTGTTGAAAAAATTTGTCTGGTATGATATAAAGTATATTAATAGAGAGAAGAATCGGCATGCTGACAGGCTTGCCAATGAAGCTATAGACGAAAGGGGTGATGGACAGACCAACTAGTTCATCCTGAAAAATGAAAAGGGAATTTTTCAGTGTGAACTGACTAGGATTGGTGCTCTTTGGGGATGCACAGCAAAATAACACGTAAAGTCTATTAAATTTGTCTAACTTAGTGATGATAAAAACTTGTTTTTGTGACGGATTGCTGGTGCAAACGTGTAGTTAGTTATTTTGCTGTGCATCCCCAAAGAGCACCGTTACAGGTTATAAAAAAGACAAAAATGCTAGAGCAGATCAAATGATCGCTGGTTCAGCCCGTAATAAGGTCTGAGCGAGAGGAAAGTCCGAGCTCCGCAGGGCAAGGTGGTCCGTAACACGGACTGTCCCGAGAAATTGGGATAAGGAAAGTGCCACAGAAAACAAACCGCCTGCCCGCCTCTGGCGGGAGTAGAGGCACAGTACGCTGTGCTTCTACTCCGAGGCGTAAGCCTCGGTGGGTAAGGGTGAAACGGCGAGGTAAGAGCTCACCAGTCCAGATGGTGACATCTGGAGCTAGGCAAACCCCACCTGGAGCAAGACCAAATAGGTCCCGTTTTCTCCATAATGGAGAAGAAGAACGGCCCGTTCAATATACTGAGGAAACCGATTAAGTAGGCTTCTGGATGACGGGACGGGTAGGTCGCTTGATCCCGTTGGCAACATCGGGACTAGATGAATGATCATTACCTCAATAAGGGCCTTTATTTATCGGAATATGGCTTTTCGGTAGATCAAGAAGGTCTTAAGAATTGAGGAACAGAACTCGGCTTATGATCTGCTTTAGCATTTTTTATAAATTGCTTTGCATAGAAAAAGCTGTTTTTTTGACAATAGCTAAAGGATAATTTTTAAGGTGCTGGACTTAAAGTTCGTTCGAGAAAATATAAAAAAGGTTAAGGAGCAAACCGAACAGCGGGGGCTGGATATTCATCTTGATGAGTTTATCAGGTTGGATATTGAAAGGAGAGACCTCCTGCAGGAAGCCGAGAGCCTGAAGTTTCAGAGGAATACCGTTTCTGAGAAGATAGCCAGGCTAAAAAAAGAGAAAAAGGATGCTTTTTCAGAAATAACTGCAATGCAGGAAGTCTCCCAGAGGATAAAGGAACTGGATAGGAAGCTAAGTGAAAAAGAATACTTGTTGAATCAGATTCTCTTGAATATGCCTAATATGCCTCATTCATCTGTAGCCGTTGGGTATAGTGAAAAGGACAATCCTGAGATAAAGAAATGGGGAGAGATTCCTGAGTTTGCTTTTAAACCGAAACCCCACTGGGATATCGGGGAAGAACTGAATATACTTGACTTTGAAAGGGCATCTAAAATAACAGGCGCTAGGTTTGTCCTGTACATGGGTTGGGGAGCTAGGCTAGAGCGGGCTTTGATCAACTTCATGCTGGACTTGCACACCAATGAGCATAATTATGTAGAGGTGTTACCGCCTTTCATTGTTAACAGGCAGAGTCTGATTGGAACCGGCCAGCTTCCCAAATTTGAATCAGACCTCTTCAGGTTAGAAGGGTATGACTATTATCTTATACCAACGGCAGAGGTTCCTGTAACCAATATTCACCAAAACGAGATATTAAAAGAGAGTGATCTTCCCCTGTATTATACTGCTTATACCCCGTGTTTCCGCAGTGAAGCAGGTAGTTATGGAAAGGATACCAGGGGACTGATCCGACAGCACCAATTCAATAAGGTAGAGCTGGTTAAGTTTGTTACCCCTGAGAGTTCATACAACGAATTGGAAAATCTTCTTTTAGATGCCGAAGATGTACTACAGAAATTGGGATTACCGTACAGAGTTGTGAGTCTTTGCACCAGAGACCTGGGATTCTCAGCAGCAAAGACCTATGATATCGAGGTATGGCTGCCAGGGCAAGAGAGGTTTGTAGAGGTATCATCCTGTAGTAACTTTGAAGACTTCCAGGCCAGGAGAGCCAATATTCGATACAAATCAGAGGGAAAATCCAAGACTCGGTTTGTACACACACTAAATGGATCAGGCCTTGCCGTAGGAAGGACATTGGTCGCCATCCTGGAAAATTATCAGCAGGAGGATGGTAGTATAACTACACCAGAAGGT
>PFIF01000118.1 GCA_002782605.1 Deltaproteobacteria bacterium CG_4_8_14_3_um_filter_43_13
AGGGGCAAATCTGTGTGTTTGCCCTAAAGGGTTGAGGGGTAAAGAATTCTATGGAGATGAAAGTGATCAATTGGGAGCAGGTAGAGAACGAAGCTGTAGAAATTCTGAGTAGATACATCCAGATAGATACGACCAATCCGCCTGGCAACGAAATAAAAGGGGCGCTGTTCTTAAAGGAGAGACTGGAAAGAGAAGGGTTTGAGTGCGTAGTTTTAGAGTCTGAAAAAGGAAGGGGAAATATCGTTGCCAGGTATAAAGGTGATGGAACACTATCCCCACTTCTCCTGTTACACCATATAGACGTTGTACCGGCTGAAGCTGATAAGTGGCTTCACCCTCCATTTTCCGGAAAAGTGCTGGATGGAGAAATATGGGGGAGAGGGGCATTTGACTGCAAATCACTTGGGGTAATGGAACTGATGGTGCTGCTATTACTTAAGAGATATGGCTTCAAATCCAGGAGGGATATAATATTCTTTGCTACCAGTGATGAAGAGGCAGGGGGCAAATACGGTGTTGAATGGATGGTGGAGAACCATTTTGATCTAGTGAAAACGGAGTTTGTAATAAACGAAGGGGGGCTTGCTGGGTTCTCTGTAAATGACAAGAGCCTTTACCTGTGTCAGACAGCAGAAAAGGGTGTCTGTTGGGTGAGGCTGACTTTCAAAGGGACCCCTGGCCACGCATCTATGCCCAATGGAAAGAACTGTATATCGGATATGGCCACGGCTATTGAACGGATAAGCAAGTATCAATCTCGATTGCAACAATCTCCTATAACAGTCAGGTTAATTGAAGGTCTTGCGAAAGAACAGAGCTTTATGGAAGAAGAAGAATTTATGGGATTGCTGGATAATGCTTCATCTTCACGGGTCATTGACAGAATTTCTGATAAGGGATTGAAGACTATCCTGAATACCATGCTCCGTAACACCTTTGTTCCTACGGTTGTCCAGGGTGGGAAAAAGACCAATGTTATTCCAAGCGCGTGCTACTGCGAGATCGACTGCAGAATGCTTCCCGGCGAAAATCCAGAAAGCATTATTGGAGAATTAAAAGCAGCCTTGGGAGATATTACAAATTTTGATTTAGAGATCCTCGGTTCATCCACCCCGACAGAGTCTAAAATACCCACCGAACTCTATTCTACTATTGAGAAGTGTACAAAAAGGCACGACCCTGAAGCCAGGCTGATCCCTTTTATATCTTCTGGGGCAACCGATTCGAGATTCTTCAGAGAAAAGGGGATTACGGCTTATGGATTTGCGCCTTTAAAGATAGGAGAATCCCTCTCATCTCATCTCGAAAAGATGCATGGCCATAATGAAAGGATATCTGTGGAAAGTCTTAGGTACGGGACGAAGGTATTATATGATATCGTATTTGATTTTTGCAGATGATTTTTAGATTTGCACTTTCTAACTCCTTAACTTTTAACTCTTAACCCTCTAACTCTTAGGGGATGTAGCTCAGGGGGAGAGCACTGCCTTCGCAAGGCAGGGGTCGGGGGGTCAAATCCCCCCATCTCCACCATTTAACGCGGCCTTTCTTATTTTTCCCTGTTGTATTTTGTCTTTCAATATCATAAACTATGGGCTATAAGTGTTGGCTAATATTATGTTATGTGAAAGAAGAATGAACTCTATATTCGGAGGTATGACATGATTGAACTCCACAAAAACATTGTTCTTGATGAGAATCAGAAGCCCATAGCCGTTCAGATTCCTATTGAGGAATTTGAACGTATGGAAGAAGTCATTGAGAACTATGGCTTGGCAAAACTGATGGATGAAGTGGCCGATGATGAACAGCTTTCCGTGCATGAGGCGAAACAGTTCTATCGGTCTTTGAAATAAGATGTGGGAAGTTGAATATAAGAAGCGTTTTTTAAAGGAACTTTCTAAACTTCCTGGGGGTCTTCAGTCTCAGGTGGAAAAGATCGTCTTTGAGGATCTCATATGTGAGAACCCGTTCGATCTCGGATACCTTGAGCAAATGAAAGGATACACTGGAAAATACAAGATCCGCATTGGACAGTACAGAATCGGGATTACAGTAGATAAACAGAAGAAAGTTGTCGTCTGTAACCGAATTGCCCATCGAAAGGATATATACAGGCTTTTCCCATAACAGGATCACATGACATCAAATTCCATCAGAGCGGAAAAAGACGCGGCCGGTGAGTCCGAGTGGTTAGGACGAAATAGAAAGAGGACTATCATGAAAAAATGTGCTATTTATGGCGAAATTTTCAAGGCAGTGTCCTGACCTGTAAAAAGTGTGGGCGCAGTGCTTCATTCCATCGGATTTGCGCGCCTTGCATCTGGTCCGCCTCAGGCGGATTACTGTGCCATTTGGTTGTTTGACTTTTTACTATTTTCATTTTTTAGGGGATGTAGCTCAGGGGGAGAGCACTGCCTTCGCAAGGCAGGGGTCGGGGGTTCAAATCCCCCCATCTCCACCATTGAAAATTGGTAACCGTTCACGGTTGTCGGTTCACAGTTCACAGTAATTACAACAGCAGGCTTAAGCCCGCTGTTATTATGCAACGATTGAAGCAACTCTCCCCTAGCTTCTGTTTTTTTAACTGATAACTGTTAACTGTTAACTGGTAACTGGTAACTGGTAACTGGTAACTAAACTATTCTTTGTGCCTTTGTGCCTACCTGAGTAGTTACAATTTTATACAAAATAAGAGGGACCACTTGAATATAAAAAAAGACTGCAGGAAGTATCGATAGAAAAGAAGAATCTTAGGTACAGGCTTCCTGTCATCTTTTCCTTTTTTTTCTTTGTTCCTATCATCGGCTTCTTCTATATGAGTCTGAAGTATAATATCCTGGAAGACGAATATATTGCTCTATTTTTTCTCTTTTTCCTGACTTCTTCGCTATTCGGGTTTGCTTTAATTCGGAAGATATTCGACCAGGTTTCTACAATTTCTAAAAATATCGCGGAAAATGTTGCCAAAGACATTTCCGGCTTGCAACAACCCATGGTTACAAACGAATTGAACGGGATTGTGCAATCTTTCCATGCCCTGGACAAGGAACTTCTTGGAAAATTTGAACAGCTCAACAAAAAAGAGACGCAGATTAACACTCTTAAGGAGTTGTCGGATCTCTGTTATGTGACTTTCGATACGGAAGATCTTCTACATGTTACCCTGGAGAGGGCATTAAAGATGGTGAACGCTGATGTAGGCTCTGTTTTAATCCTGGAACAGCCTCACAGAGAAGCATTTGTTGTCCTTGCATCTTTTGGACTGGAGGAATTTATAAAAAAGGGAGATAGGGTTGATTTTGCCAGCAGTATCGCCAAATTTGCCGTCATCAATAAATCCCCCCTCCTGGTCGAAGACATCGAGAAAGACACCCGCTTTGGCCGGGAAAGCCGTCCTCACTACGGGACAAAATCTTTTCTCTGCTTGCCTTTGAAAAGCATCTATGATGTCTTTGGGGTTTTGACCCTTTCCCGAAAAAAAACGGATATTCCCTTTACCATGGGAGATGCCGACATCTTGGTACCCCTTTTAAGCAACGCTGCCTTCACCTATGACAATATTCGGCTGACGAAGAAAAGCGGGGAGAATGTCCGGCAGATCAAGACGCTGGAAAATATCTTTAAGCTCTTAAACTCCAGCCTTCGGGAAAGTGAACTTTTTCATGCCCTCTTGAACGAATTTAGAGATGAGGTTCCATTTGATCTGGCACTATTGATGACGCGTGTAGAAAATACGCCAGACCGGCTATCCCTTCTGGATTTTGTTGCCTTTGTGCCCACAATCTTTAATGCCCTCTCGCGGGGCTCTCATTACTGCTTTACCGGTTCTGTCTTCGACCGGGTTATTAAACAGGAAAGCGCCCTGTTTTTAGAGGATATAAGTGAATTAAGCCATCCTGTAGAACAGGAACTTTTTGGAAAACAGGGGCTGCGAACGGTCGTTTTGTCTCCTTTAAAGAGCGGGGGGAAAGTGATGGGGATACTGGCTGTGGGAGCTTTCAACCAGGATGCTCTGCAGGGGAAGGAATATCAAATTGCCAGAATGTCTCACACCCTTACACTGGCTATAGAACAAAACCGGTTGACTTCCTCTATCATGAAGCGTGACCAGGAAATGGAAGCAGTCAAACAGATCGGAGGAATCCTGGCTTCATCCACCTTTGACATGGATAAAGTCCTGAAACACACCATGGAGATGATTAGGGAGATCATGGACGTGGAATCAGGTTCCCTGTTGTTCCTGGATAAAAACGAGCTCGAATTTAAAGCTGCCTTTAACCTCGATCTTGAGTCCCTTCGGAGTTTCCGGCCTAAACTCGGCCAGGGGATTGCAGGGTATTCCGCTGCTCGCGGAGA
>PFIF01000148.1 GCA_002782605.1 Deltaproteobacteria bacterium CG_4_8_14_3_um_filter_43_13
ACGAGTAATCCTGCTGCAGTTGTGATTAATGCCTCCCAGATGCCTCCTGCAAGCATAGATGGACTTACGCTTGTGCTATTTGCTATTACCATAAATGCCTTAATCATGCCTGTAACAGTGCCTGTCAGACCTAAAAGGGGGGCAATTGTTGCAATTAATCCAAGCCAGCTCAGACCCTTCTCAATATCCCTTACCTGCCGGGTGCCAATTACGGAAAGCCCCTGGTCACTCAAACCACCCTCCAGTACCCCTAATATGGGTTTTAAAATGGCAGGCATTGTTTTTTGAACCTCAGCTAATGGTCTTTCTATCTCTTTTAGAATCTTCCTATACTGGATGAACTTATTGATGAGTATTGCGAGTCCTGCGAAGGAACATAAAAGTATCGGATACATCAAGAATCCGCCCTTCAAGAAAAAATCAATCATCAATCCCTCCTGAACATAAATCTTATAGGCAATATTGCACGTGAGACTATGGTTCTGCCGTCTTTCTTTGCCGGTAGAAACGTTGATCTTTTCACCGCCTCGATCGCCGCCTCTGTGAAGCCATAACCGGCGTTTTCAAGAATCTCAACATTCAACAGGTTGCCTCTTTCATCAATGGTGAGTCGTAAAACAATCTTTCCTTCTTTACCGAGTTTCCTTGCCATCATTGGGTATGCCGGTAATTCCCTGTGCAGGAATTTAGGCCCTGTCGCCGTCCCGAACTCCACATCACGAGGCTCTGAATGTCCGATGGAGGCAAAAGACTGAGGTGCGAAGGCAACCTCACGCACCTCAGCTACAGGAGAATTAGAGTTCACGGAGGGAGGCAGGGTAATGCTTTCTGTCTTATTAGAAATTATCCGGGGTTCAATAACCTCTTCTTTGATTACGGGTTCTTTGATTGCAGGTTCTTCCTTAATAGGTATCTCCTCTCTCTTTATCTCTTCTTTAGTAACTTTCACAACCTCTGGCATCTTATGCTTTACTGCTTTTATCTGTTGAATAACAGGTCGTTCCTCCTCCATCACAAAAAGCTCCACCTCATTAAATTTCTGGACAATGGCAAACGACACAGGGATGGACAGAATCAGTATGTGCATAATCCCTGAGATGATAAGCCCCGGCTTATGCCGTATGTTTAACATTTGTCTTCCCCTTGCTCAAAACTGCCATGTATACTTTCTGATAAATGCCTTCATCCTTGAACTTGAGGTTCAGAAGTATCAATCCTTAAGCTCAACTATCAATTCACAATACTCATCTTTCGGTCTGATCTTACCCAACCTAACCTGTAGTTTTGGGTTTAAAACCTGAACTATTGGGGTAAGACCTTCTTCGTGCGGAATGGGACAGAATTCCTTTGGAGATATCCCCAGCATCTGACAGGCAGCCAGGGTGGCACACCATCCCTTGTGCCTGGATACAACCCTTTTGGGAGTGTCTTCAGTCCGCTCCCGTTCCATCAACTCACTAAATCCAGGGTAATGTTCTTCCATTATGGCATCTATAACAGCCATGCCTGCCCTGGCATCATCCCCGGTTATGCCCAATTTTGAAAGGTTCTGTCTTATCATTTCGGCCATCCCGGCATGAAGCCTGGCATGAATCCTTATGGCCTCTTCTCTGCCGATCTTCTCCCCTACAGCCATCATATACGCCATAAGCCCTGCAAAGCCTGTGGTATAGATTTTCTTCAATGTGTCTTTGGAAACTTCCATCTTTACACCTCCTGTTTTTTGGTTGTTGGAAAAGCCTTCCATCCTGATAAATAAAAAGGCCACGAAGCCTACTCGCCCTGATTTCAATCAGGACCGCAGGCCTTCGTGGCCTCATTAGTCTTTCTTCTGTTTAAAAAGCGAGCGCCTACCTACTCACTTAATGTTTTTGCCTTCCAGGCAAAGAGTCTCATGGTTCTTCAGAACCACTGTATTTGGCACTCCTTCAATCCAGTTCACCCTGGAAAATGAAAAATCTCTAGTGAAGACCATGATCATGAGGATCATGCTTATGGTCTTCCTCTGCACATGAAGCTGGTATCCCTTTCTGGGCTTCAATAAACCTCTCATTGGATTGGAGGATTAAATCAGCGGCGGTTTTAAGGTTATGTGCTACCTCCTTTAACCCCTGCTTATATACCTTTTCTGCCCATTCCCTGTACTCTTTAACATGGTCTTCATTATGCTTGATCCAATGGTTCAAAAGAACAGCAAGCTTTTTCAGCTCATTCCCTTCCATAAATCAACTCCTCTTTAAATATTACAAGATTATTACGGTTGTTGCCCGAACGGGAATCCCTTTGGGCGGTCATCAAAAACATTTTATTTTAGCTACCTTCTCCAATCCATCAGGGTAGGATGAAGCAAAAGGAGAAACGAATATGGCTATAAGCAGAGATACCAATAGACCAAAAAGATTTCCTCCATTAAAGGGAAATAATTTTACTGTCTTTTAGCATATAGACCTTATCCACCGCATTTTTTAAAAACTCATGGTCATGGGTTATGATAACGTAAGTTTCCCCGTACTCCTTCAGGTATCTTAAAAATCTGTCTGTTGTCGCCTCATCGAGGCCGGCAACGGGTTCGTCGAGCAAAAAGCATTCTGGATTCATCGCTGCTACCGTGGCAAGAGCTACAAGTCTCTTCTCTCCCCCCGAGAGACGATGGGTAACTTTTCTTTCAAAACCTTCCAGTCCCAATCTCTCGCAGGTTTCCCTGACAATCGTCTCTGCCTCCTCCTGAGATTTTCCAAGATTTAATGGCCCGAAGGCAATATCCTCCTCTACAGTTGGACAGAAGAGCTGGTCATCAGAATCCTGAAACACAAGACCAACCCTTCGTCTCACTTCCATAAAATCCTTTTCCTCCCTCCTTGCCTTGCCAAATATTTCAATCTCCCCGGCATCAGGTTTCAAAAGTCCCATTATCAGGTGAAACAATGTGGTCTTACCGGCGCCATTGGCACCTGTTAGTCCCACCATCTCACCTCTTTTCAGAGAAAAATTCAGACCCTCAAATACCTTTTTCCCATAAGGATAACTGAAACCGAGATTCTTTATATCTATCACCGTCTCCCCTTGATTCATCAAGGCAAATCTGATCCTCCATCAAGAAAGGGAATACCTGTCAATAAACCATATCATAAATGTTATCACGAACATACTCAGACCAAATAATAGATCCCCCTTTTTGAGTCTGAAATGGCTCATTATATGGAACTTACCGTTAGATCCCCTACATAGCATTGCCTTATAAATCCTCTGAGACCGCTCATAACTCCTCACGACAAGCATCCCCACAAGGTACCCGTACGTCCTGTATGTATGAATGTTTGTGCCCGGTCGAAAAGACCTGATTGCCATCGCATTTTTCAGACTCCTATACTCCTCGTGCAGGACGCTTATATAACGATAGAAGAAGAAAAAAAGGTGAACGAGCTTATCAGGTATTTTAAGATGGACAAGGGCATGGGCAAGGGAGGTAACCCCAGATGTACCCAGGATGGCAATTGTTGCGAGGAAAATGGCATTGGCCTTCAGCGTAATAGAAAGGGCATACAAAATACCCTCACGCGTGGCCGTTAAAGAAAATATACTGAAAACCGGCTGGCCAGGAGAACTGAAGGGGAGGAAAACCCAGAGCACAAAGACAAAAGTGTTTATAATAACCAGCCTGCTAAAGAGTTTTCTGAAACCGATGCCGGCAAAGATTATCATTAAAGTAGAGATAAGCAAGCCGGTAAGCGGGCCATTTGTGGCATGCATTAACGCAATGGTAAAGACATAGGGCACGAAGGTTACAAACTTAACTCTCGGGTCGAGCCCATGTAAAAAAGAGCTGCCCTCTGCAAATTCCTCAAGATGCATCTTTCACCTTTCACCTTTCGCCTCGTGCCTCGTGCCTATCGCCTTTCGCCTACTCTTTAAATACATTGCTATTCCCATCAACCCTACGATATAACCTATACCACCTATAATCTCCGTAAGGCCAGGTTTCTCACTATCTTCCCGTAACTTAACGAGTATTCCCATAACAGGCTTTAACTTACGGTCAATAACCCTCTCCATAACAGCCTCTACTTCCGATTCACTCATACCTCTGCCCACGCTTGCAGCTTCTTTACTCACCAAACCTTCTTTCCCGGTCTTTACACTAATTTTAGCTGGTTGGGAAGAAGATTTAGCTGTTTCTTTACTCTCTCCAGGGCGTTGCCTGCCACCCATTGCCTCCCTGACTTCATCCTCGCCAAGTGTGTATTCATTCTGATGCCCCATGCTCGCATGGAGTACCAGTT
>PFIF01000031.1 GCA_002782605.1 Deltaproteobacteria bacterium CG_4_8_14_3_um_filter_43_13
CCTCTAATGTTTTTAAGCTTGAAGGGAACTCTGAGTACATTTCTCCTTTACAATCGTATCCTGTACAAATCTTTATTTTATCCAAACCGCTTAAAACATCAAGCTTTGTGATAACCAAGCCGCTAATCCCGCTGATCCTGATGGCATGTTTTACCATAGTTGCATCAAACCATCCACATCTTCTGGGTCTACCTGTAGTAGCACCGTATTCCTCTCCTCTTTCCCTTAGAGAATTTCCCAGTTCATTGTTCAATTCAGCAGGGAAGGGTCCTTCCCCGACTCTGGTAGTGTAAGCTTTGGAAATCCCGATTACTTTATCTATTTTTGTAGGGCCAATTCCAGACCCTATGCAGGCTTCGGCCGCCACTGTGTTACTTGAAGTTACAAAAGGATATGTGCCATGATCTACATCTAAAAGACTGCCCTGTGCACCTTCGAATAGGATATTTTTGCCATTTTTAATATCTTCATTTATAATTAGCGAGGTATTTGCTACATACTCCTTGATCTTTATGCCCAATTCAATATATTCATTGTATATTTCTTCGAATTCAACCCCTTTTTCCTTAAGGTAGTGGACCAGATAAAAGTTCTTTTCCTTAAGGTTGTACCCCAGCTTCTCTTTAAATACCTCCTTATCCAGGAGATCTATCATTTTGATACCTATTCTTCCTACCTTATCTTCGTAGGTTGGCCCTATACCCCTCCCGGTGGTACCAATCTTTTTCCCGTCTTTGAGATTCTCTCTGGCTATATCAATCTTTTTATGATAAGGCATTACCAGATGGGCTCCCTCGCTAATTAAGAGACGACTGTTATTCTTAAGGCAGTCCCTTGATTTCAATGATTCAATTTCATTGAGTAAATCTCTGGGGTCTATAACTACGCCATTACCTATAATACACTTCTTGTTTGGATGCAGAATGCCTGACGGTATTAGATGGAGTATTACTTTCTTGTCTTTCACCACTACCGTATGCCCGGCATTATTCCCTCCCTGAAACCTGACTATTGTATCGGCCTGTTCTGCCAGGAAATCTACTATTTTACCCTTTCCTTCGTCTCCCCATTGTGTGCCAACAACTATTACACTTGCCATTGCAAAAACCCCGAGTTAACTGCCTTAATCCCTTTAAGCTAGGATTTTCTTTATAATTTTAACTGTTTAATAGAGACAACATTTGGCAGTTTAGTTAGCTCATCCAGTATTATTTTAGAGACAGGGGTGTCAATACTCAAGAGGACTATAGCCCTTCCCCCTATCTCTTCCCTGCTGAATTGCATATTGGCAATATTGGTATCTGTGTTTCCCAGAATACTCCCTATATTTCCTATAACCCCAGGGCGGTCAACAGTATGAAATAGGAGCAAATTTCCTTGCGGTATTGCCTCCAATCGAAACTTATTAATCCGTATAATTCTAGGCTCCTTCTTACCAAAGAGGGTACCGGCAACTATGTTCTCTCCTTTTGTCGTTCTGGTCTTAATTGTAAGCAGACTTGTGAAATCCTCACTCTTTGTACTCTTTGATTCAACTACCTTTACACCCCTTTCTTTGGCAATAATAGGGGCATTTACAAAATTTATACTGTCTCTCAGGATTGGTTTGAAGATACCGGTCAATATTGAAGTGGTAATAGGCGTCACGTCCAGTTCAGCAATATCCCCACTGTATTCTATTGCTATCTCCTCCAGTGCCCCTGGTTCCAGTTGTGCTTGAAAACTGCCTAGTTTCTCTGCAAGATCCATATAGGGTTTAATCCTGGAGAGGGTATCTCCGCTTACTGATGGAACATTAACAGCATTCTTGATCGTTCCGTATAGTAGATAATTCGCTATCTGTTCTGCGATAGCTACTGCCACATTCTCCTGAGCTTCATCGGTGGATGCCCCCAAATGAGGTGTGCATATCACCTCATCCAGATCAAATAAAGGGCTGTCCTGGGGAGGCTCTTGCTCGAAAACATCGAGGGCAGCTCCAGCAACCTTCCCGCTCTTTATTGCTTCATAGAGGTCCTTTTCGTTAACCATTCCGCCTCTTGCACAGTTTATAATCATAACCCCATCCTTCATTTTTTTGAAGGCCTTTTTGTTAATGAGATTTCTAGTCCCTTCAGAAAGGGGGACATGGAGGGTAATGTAATGAGACCTTCTAAAAAGCTCATCAAGGGAAAGCAGTTCCACTTCCATTTCACGAGACTTCTCTTCCGAGATGAAGGGATCATAGGCTATGATGTTCATTTTCAGGCCTTTGGCTCGATCTGCTACAATACTTCCAATCCTTCCCAGTCCGATGATACCAAGTGTTTTGTCGAACAGCTCTCTCCCCCTGAACTTCTTTTTCTCCCATTTTTTTGCCTTCATGGAGGCGGTAGCCTGGGGGATGTTTCTTGAGAGGGCCAACATCATGGATATGGCATGCTCGGCAGTCGTAATCATGTTGCCCTCAGGGGCATTCATAACGACAATTCCTCTTTTGGTAGCTGCCTCTATATCAACATTGTCCAGTCCGATCCCTGCTCTCCCTATCACCAGTAGGTTTTTTGCAGCATCTATAATATCTGCTGTAACCTTTGTAGCGCTCCTGATAGCCAGACCATGATAATCCTTAATTTTCTTTCTGAGCTCTTCTTTTGACAGGTTTGTATCAACATCCACTTGAATACCTGGTGAATCCTTCAGTGTCTGAATCCCTATCTCTGAAAGGTTATCACTGACCAGTATCTTTTTCACCCAATCCTCCATAAACCTAATCTTTGAGTACTTCTAAAGCAGATCTAACTCCTTTTCCCAATTCCAGATGATAGCCCAACTCATGAAGGGTCATCTCCAGGGCAGATACCGCTGTGATGACATCGAATTGATCCATATATCCCAGGTGGGCAATCCTGAATATCTTTCCCTTTGCATGGCCCTGTCCCCCGGCGATGGTAATACCGTATTTCTCCCTCATGACTTTTACAACATCCGAACCATTGATGTTATGGGGGGCCAGGACGGCCGTTACAGCATTGCTGGGAGCTGTTGGAGCATATAATTGGAGACCCAGAGCAGTCATGGCTGCCCTTGTTGCCCTAGCCAGCTTCTCATGCCTGGCAAAAATATTCTCTAACCCCTCTTCTTTTATCTGATTTAGGGATTCTCTTAATCCTATAAGCAATGAAACCGCAGGGGTATATGCGTTTTGATTTTTAGATAGAGACATTAACTCTTTTTTAAAGTTAAAATAATACTTGGGGAGATTCGAATTTTCAACAAATCCCCATGCCTTGTTGCTCACACTGGCAAAGGCCAGCCCCGGAGGGAGCATCAATGCCTTTTGAGAGCCTGCAACTACTACATCCAGACCCCATCTGTCAGTAGGGATATCGAGGGCACCAAGCGCTGAAATGGCATCCACAATGACAAGGGTATTATCTTTATCTTTGACTGTCTCTGCGATCTCTTTTAAAGGATGGACAACCCCTGTAGAGGTTTCGCACGCCTGGATGAAGACCGCTTTTATGGAGTTGTTTTGATCAAGGATACTCTTTACTGTACTCGGATTTACAGCTTCTCCCCATGTAACATCAATGATTTCAACATCCACCCCATAAGCCTGACATATATCAATCCATCGTTCTCCAAACTTGCCGCCATTCACTACCAGCGCCCTGTCACCTTTGGAAAGCATATTGGATATTGTACCTTCCATTGCCCCAGTTCCAGAGGACGAGAATATCAAAACTTCGTTCTTGGTCTGAAAAAGGTATTTCAATCCCTCTCTTATCTCGCCAAGTATACTGCTGAATTCTGGTCCCCGGTGATGAATTATTGGTTCTGCCATATCGAGTAGTGTTTTTGATGGGATTGGTGTAGGCCCGGGTGCTAGTAGATACCTTTTTTTCATAGAAAGACTCCATTAAATGTAACAGTCCAGGATTGCTGAAATAGATGTCTCTTCTCTCTTCAAAATCAGTTTTCAGAACACTCGTTACAGACAAACCCTGGTTTTTTACCAGAAATGCCGATAGTTGTCAAGGTAAAAGTTTCCTGGCCCCAGGTTACAATTGGATTGATTTTTATTTGTCTTTCTTGTAAGTTAATATCGATTTGTAATCCATTAAGAGAGAGGTGATAAAAATGGTTGTACAGATTGATACCATTTACGAAGATGGAGTATTTAAGCCCCAGGAAAAGATAGCGTGGGAGATATTTCAAAAATTGAAGCAATCACTAACTGTGTCCAGGACAGCTTACAGGGGGCAGGGGGCAGGGATTTAAGCGGGTCCAAGTCCCCTTCTCGTCATGCCAGACTTGATAATCCTGCCCCGTACTTGATACGGGGGCATCCAGGTCTTCTCTGGATTCCGGCTTTCGCCGGAATGACGAAATTGGAGGTGTCGGAGTAGTACTAAGTAGTGCCCATCCATAAACTCCCCCTCCCCTGGAGGGAGGGGGCTAGGGGGAGGGGGGAATATGTTTGCAGCTCAACGAAATTACACATCTTTTTCACCCCCACCCTAACCCTCCCCCATCAAGGGGGAGGGAATTTAGGGTA
>PFIF01000002.1 GCA_002782605.1 Deltaproteobacteria bacterium CG_4_8_14_3_um_filter_43_13
AAAGAGGAGCTATACCAGCTCCGTAAAGAGGTCAAGCAGCTGCGAATGGAGCGAGAAATCTTAAAAAGGCAGCGGCCTTCTTTGCCAAAGAGTCGGAGTAAAATACGACTTCATCCGGCAGCAACAGAAGTCCTATCCCATAACCGTTTTGTGCCGAGTCAGCCGGAGCAAATATTACAAGTACCTTAAAACAGTGCATGAGAATCAAATAAATCCGGATTTTGAGTTAATTGCTAAAGTTCGTCAAATACACTCCGACACCAGAGGCAGCTACGGTTCACGACGGATGAGCGGTCAGCTTCGGGATGACGGCTATGATGTTGGCAGATACCGAGCCAGTAGCCTAATGAAAAAAGCCGGTGTATATGTAAAACTTCAAAAGAGATTTAAAAGAATCACTGATAGTAATCACAATCAGCCGGTGGCACCAAATCTTTTAAATCGTCAATTTGAAGTTGCGCGATCCGATACTGTCTGGTGTGCTGATATAACCTACTTAGTTCGCCCTGAAAAATTTCCTTTTCTGCTCTCTAGTGCAGGCTTTTTGACCCATCTAAGCTCGTAAATCGTAAGTCGCAAGTCGTAAATAAAAGGTATAACACCCATTCACGATTCACGATTCACGACTTACGGTTTTTTTGACGATGTTCGTTCCAAAGGAAATTTTTCATTTTTCAGGATGAACTACTTATGGACACTTCAGGGCTGGTTATATCTGGCGGTTGTTCTGGATTTGTATTCACGTAAAATAGTGGGCTGGGCTATGAGCAATCGTTTGGCAGCCCCCTTGATTAAGGAAGCTTTATCGATGGCTTACTGGCGCCGAAAGTCCGAAAAAGGTTTAATCCACCACTCAGACCGAGGGAGTCAATATGCCGGCAATGAATACCAAAGACTTTTAGATCAATACGGCATGGTTTGCAGTATGAGCCGAAAAGGCGACTGTTGGGATAATGCCGTAGTTGAAAGTTTTTTTCACTCCCTTAAAACCGAATGGATCTCTGACATCATTTATAGAACTAGTGCTTTGACTCATAAATAACTTTACCAAAAATGTCTCCCCTCCCTTGGTGGGAGGGGATTAAGGGGAGGGGGCAACATAGCGATTCTTTACCTCCACCCTGCCCCTCCCCCATCAAGGGGGAGGGAATATTTATGGTAATTCATAGTAAAGGTATTAAAGGGACATTCCACTAGAGAGACGGCTAAAAGTGATATAATCAAATATATCGAAATGTTTTATAATAGTCACCGTCTCCATTCATTTTTAGGGTATAAAAATCCAAATATTTTTGAGAATAATTTTTCTTTGGCAAAAGTCGCTTAACTGGGTGTCCGTTTTTACTTGACCAGATCAATACTATATATGCTATTGATTGTGTACATAGCTTTCAAAAGATAGAAAATTCCATAAATGTTATTGACAATATTCCGCTATTTAATTATCTATATTGTAACCGTTCACGGTTCTCAGTTTACAGTTCACGGTTTAATTAAAACAGCAGGCTTAAGCCCGCTGTTTATATAAAGCTTGAAGCATTTTTACCAGCTGTTAACTGCAAACCGTAAACTGTGAACGGATACTTAATCCTGGAGATATTATGATTGCTTTGAATACAAAAACTGAAACAGATGAAAAGATAGAGATTAAGCTGAAGCTGTATGTGGATGAGATATCCCTGGTTCTGAATAAATTGGTTTGCATTAAATGCGATATATGTAAAACGGTTTGCCCTAAGGATGCTATCTCGGTAATACGGGATGAAAAAGAGGTCAGGATTGATATTGATGAGGAGAAATGTGTTCTGTGCGAGGTCTGCTCTCACTTCTGTCCGGTATCGGCGATTACCTTAACCTACAACAATCTTCCAAAGAGTATTCTTCTGGACAACCAGGGAGTACTTTCGTTCCCAAAGAGGATAGAGATAGATACCAGCAGATGCCCCAGTCACTGTTCTAAAAACCCTGAGGGAGAACACCGGTGGTGTCGCAGAAACGATGAAGTAATCGATAATACTTACGAAGACTGTCCCAAGTTCTGTTTTTCATGCGTTGAAAACTGTCCGAGAGACCTGATAGGAATGGAAGGTGATTCGGTAAAGCCCAATGAAGCCAGATGTCTTGGCTGCCCCCATTGCCAGGACAATTGTGAGTATGGCTCAATAAGCATAACCCCTGTATTTTCCGGAGAGATAGGTATCAATAGCAAGCTCTGCCCTGAAGAATGTACCAGGTGCATAGATATTTGCCCGACAAAAGCGATTAGCAGAGAGGGGGAAGATGTTGTTGTCAATGACAGATATTGCTCATTCTGTGGGGCATGTGTTAATATATGTGATAAAGAGGCAATCGACCTGAAAAGGACAGATGTGAAAGCAGAGGATGGTGAGTTTTCGGCTGCCTGGTCAAATGCAGTAGAGAAGCTAATGGGTTGAGTTTGTGAGTCTATTCTGACTTCTGACTTCTGACTTCTGACTTAATAGGTGATTCTATGGGTGAAGAGATACGGATAGGGGTATATGTCTGCCATTGCGGTAAGAACATCGCAGCGGTGGTAGACACGTCCACTGTGGCTGATTTTGCATCATCCTTGAATGATGTGGTTGTAGCCAGGGAGAATACCTACTGCTGCGCTGAAACCGGTCAGGCCCAGATTAGAGATGACATAAAGGAACATAACCTCAATCGGGTTGTCATAGCCTCATGTTCTCCCAAACTCCACGAGCCCACCTTCAGAAGAACAGTAACAGAGGCCGGTCTGAATCCCTATCTTATGGAAATGGTAAATATCAGGGAGCACTGCTCCTGGGTCCATATGCGTGAGCGAGATGCAGCAACGAAAAAGGCTATGGACCTGGTCAAGATGGGGGTAGCAAAGGCAAGGCTTCTTCAACCATTGAGCGATAGAGAAGTGCCTACCACGAAAAATGCTCTGGTCATAGGTGGCGGTATTGCCGGGCTTCAGGCAGCTACTGATATAGCCAATGCAGGTCATCGTGTATACCTGGTCGAAAAGGCCCCTACCCTGGGAGGTAAGGTAGCTCAACTGTCAGGGGTCTCCTCAGATCACCAATCCCCGGAATGTCTGCTTATCCCCATGATGACAGGGGCAATAATCCACCCAAATATTGAGGTGTTCACAAATGCTGAGGTAAAGTCAGTAGATGGGTATATCGGCAACTTCAAAGTAAGAATCATAAAACACCCACGATATGTGAAGGAGAGCTGTATCCTGTGCGGTGAATGCAGTGCTGTATGCCCTGTAGAGGTATCGAATGAGTTCAATGCAGGAATGGATTCTAGAAAGGCTATCTATCTTCCCTTTGAACAGGCTACCCCTTCTACCTATGTGGTAGATATGAAGCATTGTACAAGGTGTGGTCTCTGTGTTGAAAGCTGTCCCGTAAATGCCATAGATCTGGAAGATAGAGAAGAGGAGTTGGAGCTTGAGGTTGGCAGTATCATAGTGGCAACGGGGTTTGAATCCTTCGATCCCCGGAATAAGCCAAAGTACAGTTACAGCCAATTCAAGAACGTAATAACCTCACTTCAATTGGAGAGGATGCTGGATCCTGAAGGACCAACGGGTGGCAAACCCCTGAGACCTTCTGATGGCAGGAAGCCCACAAAAATCGCCTTTATACAATGTGTTGGTTCCAGGGAGGAAGACGGGAACCAGTACTGTTCAAAAATCTGCTGCATGTCAACGATAAAACAGGCAAAGACACTGAAGACCCTCTTCCCTGAGGCTGATATAACTGTATATTACAGAGACATAAGGCTAACGAAAAAAGAGCTTGAGAAGATGTACAGAGAAGTCAGAGAGGCTGGGGTACTTTTCGTAAGAGGGGATATTAAAGAAGTGTCGGAAACAGAGGGTAATAACCTGTTGATAAAGGTACACAGCGAAACTCTGAACCGTATGATATCCCGTGACATAGAGATGGTGATACTGGCAGTGGGGCTTGAGCCCTGTATAGACGGTAATTTGATAAAAGAGATAATAAAGGTTCCCACAGGCACTGACGGTTTCTTTATGGAAGCACATCCGAAGCTCAGGCCCATAGATACTGTTATTGACGGAGTCTATCTGGCTGGTGCCTGTCTGGGTCCTAAGGATATTGCTGAATCTATAGCTCAGGCCAGCGGGGCAGCGGCCAAGGTATGTGGCCTTTTCTCCAAGGATAGATTGAAGCTTGATGGAATAATATCGAAGGTGGATCCAGATGTATGCATTGGATGCGGGATTTGCATAAAACAGTGCCCATTCCATGCCATTATAGAAGAGGAAATTGAAGAAGAAAAGAAGGCAAAGGTTGTTGAGGCTGCATGCAAGGGGTGCGGCGTGTGTGCAGGGGCTTGCCCCACAGGGGCAATAGAGGCATTCAGCTTTACAACCGAACAGCTACATGCCCAGATAGATGCAGCACTGGAAGAAAATCCTGGAGAAAAGATAATCGCATTCTGTTGTAATTGGTGCTCCTATGCCGGTGCGGATTTTGCCGGAGTATCCCGACTGCAGTATCCAACCAATGTAAGGATAATACGTACCATGTGTTCAGGCAGGTTGAGTAAGGACATTATACTATACGCCTTTGAGAAGGGTGCGGGGATGGTCCTCGTCTCGGGGTGTCATCCCCCTGGGGACTGCCATTATGTGTCCGGTAACTATAGGTGCGAAGAACGGGTGAATTCTTTAATGAAGACCCTGCCTAAGAAGGGTATAGACCCCAAAAGGCTCAGGCTGGAATGGATATCCGCTGCGGAGGGGGTTGTGTTTCAGAGGGTTACCAAAGAGATGGCAAAGGAACTGAATGATGTGAAAGGGTAAGGTAATTACTCGATAGCCTGTAAATTTATAAATACTAAACAAACACTAAACTCTAAATCCGAAACACTAAACAATACACAAATATCAAAATCCCAATGACCAAAATATATTTGGAGTTTTTTAATGGTTTTGGATTTAGAACATTTGAATTTTGTGCTTGTTTAGGATTTCGATATTAGGATTTAGGATTTTCCACATTTTATCGAGCATGCTTGGGGTGAATAATGACTAAAACTGGTATCTTCCTATGTGTATGTCCGTCTGCAACTTCAGCTATTGATATAGAAAAAACTGCAAAAAGTATAGAGCTAGCCGATAGAGTTGTGTACCCTTACAGGTATCTCTGTTCACAAAGGGGATTGAGGTTTTTAGATGATTGTATCGATAAGGATAAACTCGATCGCATATTCATTGTGGCCTGCCCAGAGGATATCCACCGTCACGTCTTTAAAAGGGCATCTTCATCGAAAGGACCTGGCATAGAGTACATTAACATAGGAAAGATTAAGGATGAAAAGGGCCTCATAGATTCGATAAAAGAAAGACTAAAAGAGGATAGAGGGAAGGTCATCAAGGAAGAAGTAATGACCAGAGAGGTCCTCGTGATAGGTGGGGGTGTGGGAGGGGTTCAGGCTGCCCTGGATATCGCCGAAGAGGGTTATAAGGTTTATGTGGTGGAGAGAACCCTGTCTGTTGGCGGTGTCATGGCTCAACTGGACAAAACGTTTCCCACCATGGACTGCTCGATATGTATCCTTGGGCCAAAGCTCGTGGATGCAGGCAAAACCCCCAACATCGAGCTGATAACAAATGCCGACATAAAGAACATAACAGGCAAGGCAGGGGATTTCAATGTGGAGGTTGAAATACAACCGAGATATGTGGATATGGAGAAGTGTAACGGATGTAGTGCCTGTGTCGAGGTCTGTCCTGTGATATTACCCAACGAGTGGGACTTAAACCTGAAGCCTAGAAAGTGCATTTATGTGATGTTTGCCCAGTCTGTCCCCTTGAGATATACAATAGATAAAGAAAAGTGTATCGAGTGTGAACTGTGTAAAAAGGTCTGCGAATTGGATGCTATAAACCTCGATGAAGAACCAAAGAGGCGAACCCTAAACGTGGGGGCCATCGTTCTAGCCACAGGTACCCAGACCTTCGATGCATCCAGGAAAAAGCAGTATGGATACGGCAGGATAAAGAATGTGGTGACCAACATGGAGTTTGAGCGCATAATATGCGCATCCGGCCCAACCAGTGGAGAACTCTTAAGACCGGATGGTAAGCACATAAAGAAGGTAGCATTCATCCAATGTGTTGGTTCCAGAGACATACATTTCCATGAGTACTGTTCCTCTTACTGCTGTATGGCGAGCATAAAAGAGGGCAGACTGGTTATGGAACACGATCCGGATGCAGAGGTTTGGATATTCTACAATGACCTTCGTGCCTTCGGAAAGGGATTTGAAGAGCTCTATGTACGTTCGGAAAAGGAAGGGATCAAATTTATCAGGGGTCTCCCCGGTGAGATAAGAGAAAACGCGGAGACTGAAGATCCCATTGTTACGTTTGAAGATACGAAGACAGGAAAGGTTAGTGAGATTGGGTTTGATATGGTAGTCCTGGCAGTAGCATTAGAACCTTCGGAACAAAATCCCCGCCTCGCTGAGATGCTCGATCTGGAGATTGACCCCCACGGTTTTTTCAAAGAGTTGAATTCCACTTCAAGGCCTCTGGAGACCTCCAATAGAGGGGTATTTTTAGCCGGTACCTGCCAGGGTCCTAAAGATATACCTGAAACAGTAGCTCAGGCCAGCGGGACAGCGGCAAAGGTGTGTACGCTGTTTTCAGAGATAAACCAGCCAGCAAAAAGGTTGTGAGGAAATTATGAACATTAAAAAACGTCCAAATCACAGGAAATATATTCAGGTGCTTCGCCAGATGTCGCCTGAAAAGAGGTTAATCAAGGCGTTCGAGTTGTCTGAATTTGCCAAGCAGCTTTTCATCCATGGGTTGCATCAGAGATTCCCGAATCTTCAAAATGAAGAATTCAGAAAAATACTTTTGGAGCGTCTCAATAAATGTCACAACAGGAATTACTAACAAGGGTTATTCAAGTACTTGAAGAAAGCAGAATCCAATATATGATAACAGGTTCTGTCGTTTCAAGCTTACAAGGTGAACCACGGTCTACCCATGATATAGACATGCTCATTGCTATTCAAAAGTCAGGTGCAAAGAAATTGGTCGAAGCCTTCCCGCCACCCGACTTTTATCTGGATGAAGATAGTATTCTTGATGCAATTAACATGCAGAGCATGTTTAATCTAATTGATGTGAGAGAAGGAGATAAGGTTGATTTTTGGATATTAACCGATGAACCTTTTGATCAATCACGTTTTTCACGTAGGTATAGTGAAAGGTTTATGGGGATAGAAATGCAAGTTTCAACTCCGGAGGATACAATTTTAGTAAAACTGAGGTGGGCAAAACTTTCTGGTGGAAGTGAAAAACAATTTGTCGATGCTCTACGGGTTTATGAAGTACAGTATGGGAAATTGGATATAGATTATCTGGAACACTGGGTAAAGAAATTAGATGTTGAAGCATTATGGAGACGGTTAATGGATGAAGCGGAAAAAACATAATTGGTGCACAGCAGCTATCAAGCAACTTTCCTCTGATGTAAGATTGGAAGTAGAAGTCTCGTATAGCGAGGCAAGCAAGTATGACCTATAAAAAAGATAAAAGAATGTATTCCCAGGAAGAGTTACTGAAGATTCAGGAGGAATCGCAGAAACAGGCGTTACCTGAACAGAAGCGAGTTTTTTCTGTATCAGATAAGATTAGACGACGGGTGCATAATCTGCCTGACCCTGTAAGACCGCCTCTTGGATATGATGAACATAAGGCTTTTGATAGGGTATTTCCATACATGAGGAACAGGGTCGGACCACACATGAGGAACAGGGTCGGACCACACTAACTTGCTGAAATCATACGGTTTAATCTGTAATAATGGCCTATTTACTGCCCTATAATGACGTTTTTGGTGTCAAAATGGGCGATATTTAAATCAATCGGCAGAATCGCCGAACAAAAAGTGATAGTACCTGAAAACCAATATACGATAAATATGAAACATAAAAAATAATCGTAATGGAGGAAGTTATGAGTAAAGCAATAGCAATAAACGAAGAGCAGCTATTTACTGATTTTGGAAAACTATCGAAAGAACGTAAAAAAGAAGTGGCGGATTTTATTGCCTATCTTAAGGTTAAAGAAGAAGTCGAAGCTACGAAGGAAATTCTCAGAGACAAAGATTTGCTTCAAAGTATTATGAGAGGTGACGAGGATTTTAAAGCGGGCCGATTTAAAAAGTGGTCTGAGGTAAAAGAGAATGTATGAAGTCCTCATTTCGCATGAAGCGGAAAAGTATTACAAAAAGCAGGATAATGATACCAAGCGAAGATTAAATAAATGCATAGATGAGCTCGGAAGAGAGCCACTTTTCGGACAACATATCAAAAAACTACACGGTGAACTTGAGGGGAAACATAGATACCGGATGGGCAATATCAGAATTGTTTATGAAGTAAATATTAAATCCAAAACCGTTGAGATAAAATCAATCAAGGGCAGAGGAGACATTTACAAATAAGGTCATAACAGTAGTATGTGAAGGATACGCAAGGTAATTCTATGGCAAAGTTATCCATGTACCAACTATACCAGTATCTGCCGAAAACCGATTGTGAGAAGTGCGGATTTTCATGTATGGGATTCGCTAATCGCCTTATCTCTAGAGATGTTAGACCAGAGGATTGCCCTTTCCTATTGGAACCGGAGTACTCAGAGTCCCTGACTGAGCTGAACAGGCTTCTGGGCCCCGAGGTTGAGAAAGAGATAACAGGGCTTATAATAGACCAGGAAAAGTGCAATGGATGCGGTATATGTGTTACTGTATGTGAGGTAAATATGGAAAAGAGTCAAGAGGTAGGATCTGGAAGAGGCCCTGGCTTTTCAGATGATGTGGTGCTGAGGATAGACGATGGGAAGATTAAGCTGGTTGACCCTCAATCCTGCAGACGGGCAAACCCCTCTTCCCATATCTGCAGGGCATGTGCGGAGCTATGCCCTACCAAGGCTATTAGCCTTGTTTGATTGTAATTACCCAGGCACAAAGTGGCAAAGGCACTAAAAATACGGTTTACGGTTAACAGTTAACAGCTAATAATTAACCGATAACTGGTAACTGATAACTGGTAACTGAACTATTCTTTGTGCCTTTGGTGCTCTGTGCCTCTGTGCCTACCTAGATAGATGGAGGTAAAATTTGTCGGAAATACTGTATGAATCTGTAGTATGCCCATCCTGTGGCTGCCTGTGTGATGACATAGATGTAGTCGTTGAGGAGAATCGGGTAAAGAGCATAAGAAATGTATGTGAATGGGGCATAAACAAGTTTCTTTTTACCAAGAAATTCACTTCAAATGTAAGAAGGGGACGGGTAGAAAAGCCGATGATCAGGGGGAAAACCCTGGTAGAGACCAACTATGAAACAGCTATTTCCATGGCAGTGGATATCTTAAAGGGTTCAAAAAAACCCTTGATTTATGGGCTGACAAACTCAGGGTATAACGCCCAAAAAATTGCACTAAATATCGCAAGAAGGTTAAAGGGATTGTTTGAACCAAGGGGGGCAGCCCTCTTGAGTTCATACTATGCCGCTATGGGTGATTCAAACTTTTACGTAGCACCTCTAGAGGAGATAAGGAACAATGCTGATCTTATAATCTATTGGGGGTGTAACCCTATACATTCTACCCCAAGGCACCTGGCCCGATATTCGGTATATCCAAGGGGAAGATGCAAGGAAAGAGGGAGCCAGGACAGGGTGGTTTTTGCTGTAGATGTTGCCGAAAATGAGATGGGAAAGCTGTCCCGTCAATTTCTTCAAGTGGAACGGGGCACTGATTTTCTGGCAATGGAAACGATGATGAAATTGCTTAGGGGGGAAAGCATTGAAGACTATAAAGGGGATATTGTTAGCATAGAAAACATGGTCAAGTATATGACCAAAGTATCTTATGGTGCGATATTCTTCGGTTTGGGATTGTCAGGCAAGGATAGTGCGAAGAGAAACGTCGAGAATCTTATGGCACTGGTTAAGGAGTTAAACAGTAAAACCAGATTTGTGATTCTTCCTCTGTATGATGATTTCAATACAAGCGGGGTGATACAGCTTCTTATCAGGGAGTTGAAAAGCCCAATGCCGGCGGATTTTTCCTGTGATCAGGCTGTCAACCACAGTATGAACACGTTGCTGGAAAACCTCCATGAGGTAGACGCTGCATTAGTAGTTGGAGAGGACCCATTTTGGTCTTTTCCTTCTGAAAAGTCCGATTTCTTAAAAGAAATACCTATGGTTCTTATTGATCCTTTCTGGACAAGGACAACCAACAAGTGCCAGGTAGTTTTCCCAACAGCCGTTACGGGTATAGAAGCAGAGGGGGTTGCTTACAGAATGGATGGTCTGCCCCTCAAATTGAAAAAGGTCCTGGAGAGCGAATATCCATCGGATGAGAGTATATTGGGAGATATATATCAGCGTTTGTAATAGTTTCCAGAGGGCAGGGATCAGCAGTTAGGCGTTGTTATATAATGGGTGTTGAAACGCTAAGGGATACCTTTTTAAAGTTCTCATGCTTACATAAGGAGTCCTATGAAGATAAAAATAGAAGGCGGAAGGCTATACGATCCCAGGAACAACCTGGACGGAGAAGAGAGAGACATCTTCATAGAGAATGGCATAATAGTAGATAGGTTCTCCAGTGCCGACAAGACTATTAATGCCTCTGGGAAAACCATTATGGCAGGGGGCATTGATATCCACAGCCATATAGCTACCTATGGTTTAAATCTGATAAGAGGAACGGGCCGCTTTTATTCACCCAGGGAGATTGGTTATATATACGCTAAGATGGGGTATACTCACGTAAACGAACCTTTCATGACTCAGGTCACTGCCAGATACGTTCATCATGAACTGTCCTCAATACCTATATTAGACACCTCCGCCTTTTTGGTGCTGAACCTCAGGGATGTTGAAGCCAAGATCAAGTCCGCTAAGCATCTGGAAGAGGTTGAGAAGATTATACCCATCATCATTGCAGGAACCAAGGCTATCGGGTTAAAGATATATGAACCCTTTGTGAGATATACCCAGAGAACTCATATTTTGAGAAATGTAACGGAAAAAAAGGTCCTGAGTTTCTTTTCAAGTATAAATAGGGAAAAGATCCCCAGGATAATCCTGCACACTTCCCCTGAACTCTTTGGTAAAGAGATTGAAAATCCCGTAGGCTTCCACTTCTCACATGTTGGATCGGCCATAGGCAATGAAGAAGACTACCAAAAGGTCTTGAGCTACCTTAATGCAGGGGCAACTGTAGATTTAGGATTATTCGATTTTGAGCAAAACTTAAGGATATCAAATCCTAAACAGACCGTTGGCGAGGTTTTCGGCAGGGTAGATATGGGGCTTTCAGAGGATATTGTGTTCTCGCAAGGGAATGCCTCTGAGAGCGAAACTCCATTTTTTGCCTTTAAACTTGCCCTTAGCCAGCCCTCTAATCATATATCTTTTTCAACAGACAGTCCTGCCAATGCCTCATTTGAGGCGTACCCTAAGATATTTTCATGGTTGATGAAGGCAGAGAATAGGGCTAACCTATTTGATAAAGAGCTTCCAGATTTTGAGTACTCTCTATTGGATATTGCAAGGATTACCAGGTATAATCCTGCAGTTATCCTTGGCTTTAAAAATAAAGGGCATTTGGGGGCAGAAGCAGAAGCAGATATAGCCATCTATGATATTAACAAAGACACAAAACCAGATAAACTTGAGGCTGGTTTCAGAGATTGTGCCTGTCTGATAAAGAGTGGAAGTATTGTTGTAGAGGATCACAAGATAGTAAATGACCAGGCAGAAAAGAAGACCTATTACAGAGGCGTGGAGACCCTTGACTATGAACCTGCAAAGATTCTGGCAGGCTACAGTACTTTCCGATTCGAGAACCTTATGGTAGATGAGGTATTTACCGCGAAAGAGGTTAAGATTTAAGCATTCAAATTCAAAGTCTTTTTCCGAACCCTGTCAACTCGATCCTATGGACTGTTACTATTTTTCTTGAAATTTATTTGTATATAGAGTAAAGGTAAATAAATGTGCGCTCATCCTCATGCTCTAATTGAACCCGAGATTACTTATGCTGTACCCAATATTTATAATCTCACAACGAGAGTGACCTAGAATTGTTTTGGGTTTAGATAGACTTCGGCATCCCAATTGGGATACCGAAGATTCCAGATACCTTCCGCAATTTCTATTCTTACATGAGCACGGCAAGAGAGTAGAACCATCAAAACCACTTTATAACTTCAATAAAGTAGAATTCTCGAGATATTTTTAATTATTCGACGCTTGAGACTAAAGTTCTTCTACTTTACTTCTTAACAAAAGGGGGTGAATGGAGCCGGAAAACTCACAATTTACTACAGAGTGGATAAAGACTGGTACTTAGATTTAATATTTTTATGTTGGCAAATATCTTTAAATAGGAGGGAGAAGATATGGGAGACAGTTCAGACAAAATGGTTGCAACAGTGGGACAGACCAGGATCGATATCACCAAAACTGTAAGGGATATTAGAGGAAGGGAGGAGCTGGTAAAAGATGCTATTGAGACCACCTGGAATGAAAATCTTGTAAATCAGATGAAGGTATGGCTGCAACCCTATCCCCATGCTAACGATATGGCAGACTGGGATAGGGTGCTTTTGGAGAGATACGCCCCCCTTTATACTAACGTACAAACAAAATGTGGTGACTGCTATCAAGGTCCTTGTGACCTTAGTAAGGGTAGGGGGGCCTGCGGCATAGACTGTGATACATACCAGGCAAAACTCTCTTTACTGTCTGCCAGTAAGGGTCTGGCTTCCTTTGTCTCTGATACCCGGGACCTTTTAGACTACTGCGTTAAAAAGAATGGAATAGATGCAGAGGTAAAATGGGGAAAGGCTATGACATACGGTTACATGAATGTCCATGCATTTACAGGAGAGAATATACATAGCCTGGCAGATGCCAATAAGATCATCAGTTATGTTGAAGGCCAACTGACAGAACTAATAACCTCGGCCAGCCACGGCCACGACTGTGATGTCCTCGATCTGGAAAGCAAGGTACTTCATTCAGGTTCTATGCTGCTAGTTGCCATGGATATTGCAGAGGCATTGAAGTGGACATTTTTTGGGTTTCTCTGGTCAGGGGATCAAGAGTTGCTGGATGTTAAAGACTATCCTAAACCTTATACTCAAGTAGGACTGGGTTCCGTTGATACAGCCAAACCGGTTGTTGTATTTGTAGGGAATGATTTTATACCAGCCTATGAGGCAGTACAGTTTATAAAAGAAAATAAATTGGAAGATAAAATCGAAGTTGGAGGTGTGGGGGCAGCCGGTCACGATATGATTCGTTTCTACGAACCCGCAAAGCTACTGGTAACACCGGTAAAACTGACCAAACTCCTGCGACTGGGTATTGTTGATGTGCTGGTTGTGAGCGATAGCTGCTGTAAAGTTAACATATTGGAGGAGGCGGCTAAGACGGACACCAGGGTAATCGTAACCAGTTTTAAACAGAGTTTTGGTCTCAAGGAGAGGAGTTTTGATCCTATAGATGACCTGGTTAAGGATCTAACAGAAGCCTCAACAGCGGTTTTGGTCTTCGATAAGGAGAAGGCAGGGGAGCTGGCCGTTAAAGCAGCGCAGAAGGTAAAGGGAAAAAGAAAAGAAAGCTACCTTCTTTCCGTGGATCAGATGAAGAAGCACGCCTCAAGGTGTGATGGCTGTGATGCTTGCTTCAGGGCCTGCCCCAATAGGATCATCAGCAGTAAGGTGATATTGCCGGCAAAAGACGGTGATTTTTCAAGGTTAGCGGATCTGTGTGATAGCAGCCTATTCTGCGGAAAATGTGAAACTGCATGCCCGCAAAACATACCTGTTATGGATATGATCCTGGCATCGAGTTCGGAAAAGATCAAGGAAGATACCGTCCGCATGCGCGCCGGGAGAGGTTTTATAAGCCAATTAGAAGTGAGGGATATAGCCATTACAGGGTTTAACCTGCCGGGTGTTGTAAATATAACCGGGTGTGGCAACTATGGGGGGAGTGATAAGGATGTTGCCTGGTTAACCAATGAATTTGTGAATTCCAATTATGCTGTCACTGTCACTGGTTGTGCTGCGCAAGATGCCGCACGCCACTTTAATGAAAAGACCAAGAAGTTTCTCTTTGAGCAATTTCCATCCCTTTACAATCCCAGGTGTTTAGCCAATATCGGAGGATGTTCTTCCCATGGGATGCCAATGAGTTCACCCACGTACAAGCTCGGTTATATCGGTTATAGATGTCCGTACAGGGCTACCTTTGAAATGTTGGCCGATTTTATGATCAAGTGGCCTGCTATTTTGATTCTGTGGGGACCTGCGACTGACATTATGTACACCATAGCAGCTGCTCACGCAAGATCGTCTATTAAGGTAATAGTCGGCCCCAATGGTTCGAATTTCAAGAGATTTTTAATGGGTAATAAATATGATCGAAGCAAATGGTGGTCTTTGCATGGATTTAAAAACTATAAGAAGGAGATAGAGCCCCTTCCGGAACACCTCATTTGCCCGGTAGAAACGAAAGAAGAGGCCGTCACTCAGGCATATAAACTGTGTTTGACCTTCCAGGAATTTGAAACCACCCGGATGACCAAGTTTGACCTTTGGTTGAGTGCCTACAAGAAGTGGTTTGGCAATACACTACCTGATGACTGGCACCTGTTTGTGAAAAGGGATGTGGAATTGCCGATAACGAAAAAGGCGAAGTTGCTGAGGTTACTGGAAGAGGAACATGGGTTTGAGATAGATAAAAAACGAGGTCGGATCACCAGGTTCAAACACAGGGACGGCAGGATGCTAGATCCTGGTGAAATGGTTGAGGAATATGGAATGAGAGTAGGCTTGTATACTACCTTTTTGCCCAGATTGGTCTATGCAAAAAGGACAGACAGAGAATAGGGCAAAAAGTGAGAAAATCTTTTTGAAGAAAAAAGGAGATAGATATGATAACTGCAACGCCAGTTGATATAGCAAAGTGCTTAAAGGAAGACAAGAATATACTGTTATTAACCGGGGCACTGTGTGATACCCTTGAGATCGGAGGAAAAAGGCTTGTGGAGTATGCAGGGGAGATAGCAGAGTTGGCGGGTATCCCTGTAGCAGCCACTGGCAATACTATTGCTAGCCTGGTAGAGAGGGATATCAAGACCAAGAAGATGTTTGCAGGTGATGTGATTAACTACATGCGTGCTGAGAAGTGGGAGGATCCCATAACCCCGGAGAGGCCAGAAACACTGGTATTCATCGGCTACTATCCCCAGTTCTTAAATATGATGCTTACTAGCTTAGGAGATAATAAAACGGTGAGTCTGGATAACGTGGCCATTGGGGAAGCGACCATTTCTCTTCCAGACCTGAACCTGGATGACTGGGCTAAGTTTCTGGCAAACGTAATAGGTGAATTGAAGAAGTAGCCGTTTGCTTTTTCTGTTCGGGATTTCAAGCCACTAAGTAAATAGGGGCAGAAGAGTGGGGATATATTCCCAACCTTTCTGCCCCTATTGTTTTTCATTATACCAAAGGAGTTACTTAATTGCCGAGCATGTACAATGGTTCTTAGGATTATAGCGGATTATAAGGACCGGATTATTGAGCTAGTACAGCAGCCCTCATTCTTTTTTGAACTCTCTCCCTTTCCATAACATATAAATGGCTGGGTAAATAACCAGTTCCAGAATTGTAGAAGTAGTAACTCCACCTACCATCGGAGCAGCGATCCGTTTCATTACATCCGCGCCGGTGCCGTGGCTGAACATGATGGGGATAAGACCGGCAAGAATGACGCTTACCGTCATGATCTTGGGACGAATTCTTTTCACGGCGCCGTACATAATGGCTTCTTTCAGGTCGAACACGTTGTTCAGTCTCCCCCCCCCTTTTTCCATTTCTCATAGGCGAGGTCAAGATAGAGGAGCATGACGACCCCGGTTTCCGCGTCTAAACCCGCCAGGGCAATGATCCCCACCCATACGGCAATGCTCATATTATAATTAAGGAGATACAGCAGCCAGAAGGAGCCGACCAGCGAAAAGGGCACTGTCAGTAACACGTGATATGTCCGGTTTGTAGCACACAATCTGTCCGGTTTGTTATAGTCACCGATGGAGGTGACGGATGA